>CANRMO010000001.1 GCA_947631755.1 uncultured Lachnospiraceae bacterium
GGAGCACCGCCAAAAAAGTGGACACAGGGAAGGGAAGTGTAATAGAATAAGGGGGGTTGTATTGTTTTTACATCTGCACGAGCAGATTGAACATGCAGGCACAGTCCTGTGGCGGCTAAAACGGAAAGCAGCATAAAAACAAGTAGCTATTTTTAACCGGCTATGATATGATAAAATTAAGGAACAATAAAAGGGAGGAGACCATTGGGGGCAGGGTTATTGCCGGGGGAAAAGAAAATGATCTTAAAGAATGCGTTTGATTGGCAATGACGAAAACAATGGAAAGAAAGGCGATGGAGATGTGTAATCTTTCACAGGGAATCGTGGACAGGATTACTGTTGAATACATTATGAGTATGATGAAAAAATTACAATTATCTGTAGAGGAATGTATGGATGCGTTAAGTGTTCCGGAGGAACATCGGGAACTGTACCACATGATGTTACAGGAAAAAATAGAAGTCAGTCAGATTTAGCATGACTGTTTTTATTTCTGCTGATACATAGATTATGTGATATCGGTTATTACTCTTGCTATATATTGGGGATCCAAATAGAGAGGAGGAGATTGATATGTGCCTGGCTATCCAGAAAATGAAAGAAGAAAGTGAAAATCTCGGAAAAATTATTGGCTTTATACAAGCAAGTAAAGGATTTGGAAAAACACAGGAAGAAACAATTAAATATATTTTAACACAATTCAAAATCGAAACAGAACAGGCTATTGAGTATGTAAATGAATATTGGTAAAACTTCTTGCAATCCCCCGGAAAATATGTTATATTAGACGCAGGAAAAGGGAAAGCCATAAAAGCGGCTCTACCCTCCTAGTAATTAGCTGTTACTAAAACAACAGCCGTCACTAGTGCGAATAGTGGCGGCTATTTCTTTTTTCCCTTGACTATCTGATAAATCAAATTCGCAAGGGCAACAATGAGTATTCCAATCTGGATTAAGTCCTGATATGTAACATACATTGTATCGCCCTCCTTTCTTTCGTCTGGAGGGCTACCTGAACCCTCCGCAAAAATTAAGAGGGGTAAAGCCGCCTTTGGCTCTATGGTCTTTCCCATGCCGATAATATACCACAATTCCCAACACATTACAACATTCTTTTCGATTTCCCCATTGCTCTGGCTTACCATCAATAGCGAATTGCCCCTATCCACTCCGCCTATACTAAATACACAAAAAACCGCGTCTACAGATTTTTCGTAAACGCAGTTTTTTGTGCAAAATTATTATTTTACTTTATAATTCTTTGTCAGGCTCTTATAACCGCTCTTTGTCACTTTGATAACGACTTTCGTTCCCTTTTTGAGCTTAGCGGTCTTCAGCGTAAAGCTCTTGCCTTTCACCTTTGCCTTTTTGTATTTCTTCTTGCCAACCTTGATTTTGACAGTTGCCTTCTTTACAGAGACTTTTCCGGTGATTTTCTTTTTGCCCTTTTTCACTTTTACGGCAGAAAGCTTCATAGTCTTTTTCTTTGTTGTTGTCTCTTCCTTTTTATCCTCTGTCCCCTGATTGGCTCCCGCATTATCTCCGGTTGTTGCCGGCGGCTGCGTCGTAACCTGTACATTGCCGCCACCTGTTGTGTCAACTCCCTCCGGTGCTGCCGCATAAATGTTCACGCCGCCGAAGATAGAATATATACGCACCCTGTAATTATCTGCCATGGATATGCCGGAAGCAGAAAATGCCATCCGCGTTTTCTTATCGACTGTATCATATAAGTCAATGGTCATATCCCTTTTTGTGGAATCTGCTGCATTTTTTACGCTCTTAACCGTAATTTTAACCATATGCATCTCTTCTCCCAGAGCACGCAGGCCTTTCAAAGTCTTGTCTTCCGCTTTGAAAGTGCCATTCCCATCCGGATATACCCATCCCCCCTGCTGTGTTTCTGTTGTCATAAAGTTGGTATCATCATATGCCTCAATGCCAATATCATCATTTCCTGTCGCACCTTCCACATACAAAACCACAGTTCCATCAGCTGCGGCCGGATAATCCTTGCTTTTGGGAGCATTTGCAGTCCATTCAGTCCAGCCAGAAGCTGCAGCTGTCAGTGTCTCTGTCGGCGTTGTTGCCGCCTTTGAAATAACCGGAACACTAAAGACCATAGATGAAGCCAGCAAAGCCGCCATGATCTTACTATAAAATTTTCTCATTACTTCATTCCTCCTAGTTAAAATTAACTAAATACCTAAAGGGGCACTTCTTTATGCGAAGTGTCCCTTACAGGCTATCTTCTTCTTTTCACCAGTGCCGCCCAAAAACCGGGCGGCCGGCAGGACATATCTGCTATATTCTTATTTTACTTTGACTGTCTTGCTCACTGTCTTGTAATTCTTCTTTGTTACTTTGATCTTCACCTTCGTGCCCTTTTTCAGTTTCGCACACTTAAAGGTGAATTTCTTACCTTTTACTTTCGCTTTTTTGTATTTCTTCTTGCCTACTTTTACTTTTACTGTCGCTTTCTTCACCGAAACTTTTCCGGTTACCTTTTTGCTCCCTTTCTTCGCTTTCACCCCTGACAGTTTCATCGTTCCTTTCACTGTCATGGATTTCGTCGCTGACGTATATCCCTCTGCGGAAGCCTTTACCGTCACTTTTGTCCCGATTTTCAGCTTTGAGCATTTGAGGGTGAATTTCTTGCCGCTCATCGACGCTTTCTTATATGCTGCCTTGCCAATTTTCACCTCAACCGTTGCGCCTGGGGCATTTACCTCGCCCGTCACTTTCTTCGCACCTGCTTTTGCGCTGATACTCTTGATCATCATGGTCTTCTTCTGTGTGTTCGTTGTTGTCTTGGCAGGCTCCACAGCCTTATTATCAGCCGCTGTTGTTGTAAGCTTGGCGACATCCTCTGCTGACAGTACTGTGTTATAGAATGCCAGGTTGTCAATTGAACCGGAGAAATCCCTGTCCCCGCTCCAGTAACTTGTGCCCACATAGTTAGATGTAAACTTCTTGGCTGCCTCTAAGATATGGCTATAATTGTCATCCTTGTAAGTCAGTTTTGCCTGTCCGTCATAGTACAGTGTCATCGTATCCTTGCTCACGGTCACAGTGATGGTATCCCAGCGTCCGCATTTGGATGCATCCTTGTACCACTCGAAGTTTGCAAAAGAGTAGTCATTCAGCCCGGTTGCAGCACCCTCTGTGCTTTTGCCATCATATGTGAATACTACGCCGCTTCCGCACATTCCAAGCTTGATAGTGCTGTTGTCCTTTCCACTGAGGCCGTCGAAATCAACGAAAGAGCTAAGTGCTGTGGTAAAGTGGTAGCCGACTGTCGCACTCTCACCTTTCATCTCATTGCCCGGTGTGCTGTCGCCCAGCATGAGAATGGATGTCCAGTCATGAGTATCCGTAGCTGAATTCACCTTTACGTCTGCTGTCCAGGTAAACCCGTTGCTGAAATCAAAGGAGCCCAGGCTGCCGATCTTTGCATAAGATTTGTTGTTCTGTGTGGTGGAGCTTGCCAGGTTCAAGACGCCGTCTTTCACTGCCGCATCCCCGGCCAGCTCAATCCCGTCTGCGTTATCAAATGTGTAAGAAAGGACTGGCTTTGTCGTAATCTTTGTCAGATCCGTTCCCGGCTGGGATCCTGCCTCGCCTGTCTTCGGAGCCGTGTAGGTAACCTCCCCGGTCAGGGTCTTTGTAGCATAGCCTTCTTTTTCAGCAGTCAGTGTAACAGTATATTTTGTGCCACTGGTCATATCCGCTTTCTTGATCTGCCCGCCGCTCTCTGTCAGTGTGGCAATCGTTTTGTTCCCATCAGAGACAACAGCCTTGCATGTAACACCCTCGCCTTTTACATTCCAGGTTACGTTGTATACTTCACCACCATCGGTGATCTTTAAGCCGGATACAAGTTCTTCATCGTAGACATACTTATCACCTGCTTTTTTAACAGATATTTTTTTCGTAACTTTTGTATCCAAATAACCACTCTTTGCCGCCGTTAATTCAACAACATACTCTCCTTCTTCTGTGAGCGGTTTACTATACGAACCTGTTGTCCCTTCAACCGTAATCTCTTCTGCATTAACTGCTGTGTCATTGATTTTCAATGTGTATGAATCCGGCGCAACCTTTTCAGTAAAAGAGATCTCTAAATTCTTTCCATCTTCAGAAATCTTCACAGTAGTATTACTAAACAACGGATCCGCTTTAACATTGCTTCCTGTAGCAAGAGCATAAACCTGCGAAGCAGTCAGTGCCTTGTCATAGAATTCAATATTGCCAACCTTACCATTTACCTCATCATATGTCTCTGCCCCCCAGAATGATCCCAGTCCAAGCAACACTTTGTTTGCCTTACCAAGGAAAGTCAACACATTGCTGTAATCCGTAAGATCATCTCCTGCGGGGTGTGTCATCGTAGCCTGGTCATACGCCAGCACACCGTCTACGTAAACAGCAAAACCATTCGCATCAAATGTCATGGTTACGACCTGTTTCCCACTTGCCTTGAAACACTTCTTATCTGACGCATACTTCGCCGTACCGTCTGCATTCACTGCCATATTTGCATCAAAATGACCACCGTCTGCATTATACCCCAAATAACTGCTGGGTGTTATATACATACGTCCATCAATATTTGCAGTATCTTGGTTTACATTCTGCAACGCTATGATTGCTCCCAATTCCCTTACCGCTGCCCCTTCTGTCGGCTCATACTCAAAGGAAATTGTTGCTCCCTCTAAAGTTTTTCCTGCCAGCGGATTCTCATATGTATCCAGTGGAGTAGCAATCGCATTGCTTAAGTCAACGGAACTTCCTTTCAAAATAGTTTCCACCGGCTGTGGCTCTGTCCCTTCGGCGCTTGCCAACGGTCCTGCCGCAAGCGGCGTGGAAAAAACCAATGCGGCCGCAAGCAGGGCAGATAACCCCTTTTTCCAAATTTTCCTCATACCAAAAAATTCCTCCTTTTAAAAAATAAAATAAAAAAACCAACGAGTTGCGTTGTAACGCCAATATGCCCCGGGGGGCGGCCCGCCCGCGCCCCCGCGTGCGGTGGGGTGGGGGCAGGGTCGGGAAAGGGAGCGGCTGTCAAGCGGGAGGGAGAAAATACCAGCGTGCGGTGTAAGGGTGTGAGGGGGTGCGCGGGGTGAGGGAGGGTGTGAGGGGGGTGCGCGGGGAGAGGGAGGGTGTGTAAGGGTGTGAGGGGTGTGCGCGGGGTGAGGGAGGGTGTGTGAGGGGGTGCGGGGAGAGGGAGAGGTGTCAGAGGAAAGCGGCGAGGTGGGACCATACCCAGGGTTGGAGCACCGCCAAAAAAGTGGACACAGGGAAGGGAAGTGTAATAGAATAAGGGGGAGGAGGCGGGAAAGATGAGGAAACAGAAAAGGTACGGCGAAGAATTCAAAAAAAAACTTGTCTCTCTTTACCACAGCGGCAAGACCCAGGCCGGGCTCTGCAGGGAATATGGCGTATCAGAGTCCTCTATGGCCAGATGGATAAAGCAATATTCCACTATACAGACAGACTCAGGTGAAGTCCTTACTGCCAGACAAGTCAGTGAACTCAAAAAACGCAACGCACAGTTAGAGGAGGAAAATCTCATATTAAAAAAAGCAATTGCCATCTTCACGCCACACTCAGGCAACGATTAGATGCTGTCTATAAGCTCCGCTTCCAGCATGATATCAAGACACTCTGCCGTGTCCTGAATGTCAACAGGAGCACCTATTACAAACATTTCCGAAAGGAACCTGCTCCCCGTACACTGGAAAACCAGCGCATTAAGAGCATGATCCTACATATTTATGCGGATTATGACAAACGTCCCGGAGCTTATAAAATCCAGCATATCCTAAAGCGTGATTATGGCATAAACATCAGTACCGGAAGAGTGTACCGGCTGATGAACAGCATGAAACTCCCTAAAATGTCGACCGAAAAACTAAAAATTGCCTGTCACACGGACAACAGAGAATACAAAAACTACCTGCATCAGAAGTTTTCCCAGGATGCACCAAACCTCGTGTGGGTCAGCGACATCACGTATCTGAAAGCCGGTGGGAAATGGTATTATCTCTGTGTTGTGATTGACCTGTTTTCAAGGAAAGTTATCTCCTGGCATCTATCTGCCAGGGCAGATACCGACCTTGTTATAACGACTTTCCGAAAAGCTTACGAAGACAGAAATGCCCCCTATGGTCTCATGTTTCATTCAGACCAGGGGACACAGTATACTGCTTATGCATTCCGTCAGCTTTTGGATTCCCTAAATGTGGTGCAGTCTTTTTCTAAAAAGGGATATCCCTTTGATAATGCTGTCTGCGAGTGCTTTTTCAAGTACCTCAAAAAAGAGCAGACAAACCGCCACAGCTATCATACATTCGATGAAATAAAACAATCTGTCCATGAATATATAGAGGGATATTACAACTCCAAACGCCCTCATACATCATTGGGATACATGACACCAGACGAAGCGGAGGCTGCATACTGGGGCCAGAATTGAATACACAGGATGAGGGGCTCATAAGAGTCTCTCATTGCCATGCCTTATTTGCAATTTCCCGGAAGATATGTTATATTAGACACAGGAAAAGGGAAAGCCATAGAAGCAGCTCTACCCTCATTCGATAACTTTTTACCTCATACGAGGCAAGCCGTCACTATTGGTGGTAGTGGCGGCTATTTCTTTTTGCCCTTCACTATCTGATAAATCAGATTCGCAAGGGCAACAATGAGTATACCTATCTGAATTAGATCCTGATATGTAACATATATTATATCGCCCTCCTTTCTTTGTCCTGTCACACTTTACTGTTGATGGACTAAGGGTTCCCACAACAAATTTAGGAACACCGCTATAGGATCCTCCCTAAAACCCATATTCCGGATCTCCCGCCCGGATCTTCTTTTCCTCTCCGGTCTCCATATTATAACACAGGTACTGGTCACCTTTCTCGCCATCTAAACCTTCTTTTCTTACATATATTAATGCATACGGAAAATCAATCCCCTCAAAAGCGGCGGTCTCCGCTGTGTACCCCTCCTGGTCCATATATTTTTTCGGAAATATCTTATCATGGACATTTTTCAGGTATTCGCTCAGTTCTTTTTCATATTTCAAGCCCGATGCGTCCTCCCCGGAACAAGTAAACAGAACATCCGCGATCTCCCCCTCGCTGCCATACAGGGCCACTCCCACATAAACCTGATCTCCATGGAAAAAGAGAGACGCAATCTGTATTTCCCTGTCCGCATACAGATCCATGCTGCCACGAATCTTCTCTCCTGTTAAAAAGAGTGTGTCCTCACCAGTCTCCATGTTATAGCGGCGTATATAGCCGCCGGCAGGAGAATCATAATAAATAATTCCCCCGTTTTTCCAAAACCCAGCGATAGGTGCCTGAACCGGAACCAGTGCCATTTCACTTTTCGCGGCGTCATAGAAAAAGAGTTTTCCATAATCCATAAGCACAAGGCCATCTTTTTCCGACAAGTCCGTAACGTATGGGTCCGTGTCATCCTCTCCGCGGACTGCTTTTCCCGCATAAATATCCGCACCCTTTATTTCGCTGTTCTTTCCGTCTGCATACTCTACGCGCCTCACATTTTCATTCATCTCATCAATATAGACAACCGCATTTTCATCCGCATATAAGATGTAATTGATATCACTGGATGCACAGAGACGGACGGCATCGTCTACATCCACAGCGTCCGCTCCATTTTTTTCCGAAACCGGAGCACTCCACAGAGATGTGGTACCATCTTTCTCTTCTGTCGTGTAGACAATCCTCAAATCATCAACATAGACAAGCTCATAGATACCCTCTACCGGAAATACTTTCACCAGTTCCCCGTCCAAATCGTATTGCACAAGTCCTTCCTGTCTCTCTCCCTGGATCACTTTTTCATCCGACTCCACCGAAACACCGTAACAATTGGCTGAATTAGAGAAAGCATAGGGCGGGTGGGTATTCATTTCCACCGCCGCGCCTGTTATAACCTGCAAACCGGATACACTGCTTTTGGATACTGTCCCGGGATTGCCGCATGCAGCCATATTCAGAGTAAGGCCTCCCAAAATAAGAAACAATATTGCTTTCCTGTTCACACTCATATACCTCCTACTCATCAATCCGGATCCCTGCAAGCAACCCCGCGAGAGAAGTTGTCGCTTCCTCATCGTGGTACTCCAGGGAAACTCTCTGTTCCCCACCATCCCCGGAACCACCAAGCTCCGGCGCGATATCTTCCGCCTCTTTCATGCTGAGCCGGATCTTTCCCTCATCCACAGCGAGCACTTTTACTTTAACCCGCTGCCCAAGTTTCACGACTTCATTGGGAGAGTGGAGAAATTTATTGCAGATCTGGGAGATGTGGACCAGACCGGTGAGCCCGTCCCCGATATTCACAAAACAGCCGTAAGATTCAATGCGCTCAATCACGCCCTCCGTGATAAATCCTTTCTGCAGGGCATTCAGTTTCTTCTCCTGTTCAGCCGCCGCCCGGTCCCGCAAAACCTCTTTTACAGATAAGACTAACTTGTCCCTCTCTGGATCCGCTGTAATGACTACAGCCTCTACTGTCTCGCCCACAAACGAATCCACGTCTTCCACATACTGGAGCGAGAGCTGAGAGGCCGGGATAAATCCGCGGATCCCCTCGAGATAAGCTACCACTCCGGCATTTACACTCGTGAGCACCTTTACTGAAAAAATCGTCTTTTCCTCTTTCGCGCGGATCAGTTTCTCCCAGGCGTCCTCCGCCCTGGCCTCTTTCAGAGACAGAAGCACCCGGCCCTGGCCGTCGTCATTATCCAGTACCACAGCCGTTAAAGAATCCCCGGTGCGAATCTCATCCATCGCGTGAAATGCAGGGTCATCACTGTACTCGCCCGCCGGGATCACGCCCTGTGAATACGTATTCAGATCCACAAGAACCTCTTCTTCCTCCACCGAAATAACCGTCCCTGTGACTTTATCGCCCTCTTTGAAACGGCGGAATCCCGCATTGATCTCATCCTCAAAATCTGCCATTGTCTCTTTCATTTCTTCACTCATTTTCCTGCCTCCCTTGATTATTCCTCATATGCTCATTCCACCAGGAATCATTCTTAAAATAATTTTCCACAATATCAAAACGCCGAAACACCGCTGCCATTGTTCGTCCATCTATTTCACTAAGATTATCTGTGTTAAAATATTTTGTCAAAAGTTCTGTCAGGCAAGTCTCTGCTCTCACATACAAATCCTCTTTATTATCTTCGAAATAAGTTTTTATATCATAAAAATTTATATGAGTCAATGCCCTTAATTCAATCTTATGCCACTGCAAAATCTGCTTTCCGATCATATAGGCAAGAAAATGCTGGCTAAACGGACGCGACGCCAGTATGTTACTATCCTCACATTTATGTTTGCGCCTGCTTCCACAATAGCGAAATATCAAAACCGCAATTATCATTTGAGCCGCATTCAGATCTTCAAAAATAATTGAATAATATTTATTAAAAAACTCGTTTCTTTTATATTTAGCCAAATGCGGCCGTTCCCGCCACACAGCAAGTACTGCCTCTGCCGCAACGGTAGACGGTATTGTGTTCGTACTACTAATACTCATTGAATTATCTCGTTTCCGTTTATATAAATAACCTAAATCCTCCGCACTTTTTTCTATCAACACCTGAATTTCATCATTTGACTTTAAATCTCTGAAATCTACTGGATTCTGGCTATTGGTTGCATAGGTAATATCCTGAATGATTCCTTCGTCAGCATTGACCTCATAAAGCCGGACCAATAGATAGACTTGTGAAAAATCAATGTCGGAATGCTCTTTCAATGTCTGCCAGATTGTCTTGCAGGTCTGTCCTCCATTGATTATCTGAAGCTGTTTGATTTTAACAATCCAGTTCTGCTCCTGTAAAGCATTATAACTAAACTTCTCACATATCATTGTAACGCCATTATTAAAGAAAAAGAAATTCGGACGTTTTTCACTATCTTCTAATGTTTGTATAATTCCATCATTAACAGTATTTCTTCCAAGATAGCGCCGGATATTTTTTTCCAAAAGGCTGTCCCCGAATTGCTCCATCAGATTATAGATTTCTTTTACTGAAACGCGCCCGAGAATAACTCTGTTATAATTAAAATCTTCCTGCACCGCTTTTCCTGATAAAGAGATCTGCGTATCAATTGATTTCGAACGATTAACATAACTCAGTATATCGGAATGGCAAAAATGGACAAACTGGACTTGTTTTTGCCCTCCAAATGAATTTTGAATATGATTTTCTCCATCCTGGTTCCACGATAACCCATTATTAAGCATCACAAACGTGACATAGGGAATTTGCCCATCTAATATAAAAGAACGAATTTCATTAACCTTCTCTTCGCTCTTAGGATTAAGCTTGATCTGCGTTGCCGGATCAAATACGCACTTTATAGTATTTACCGCCTTTTCAACAGCATTGGCCGGAAAATTACTGTCTTTATCCAAATTACGGGTATATTTCGATTGGAACAAAACAACATCTAACTGTGAATCCTGATTTTCAACAATGTAAGCAGCATCAAACCCCCCATCATTTCCTCCATCTGTAACCAGTCGCTCCGCCTCTACAAGATCAATATCCAGATAGGCGGCTACTCCCAATAAGAGGAATGCTTTCGAGCGGTTTTTCTCCTGATCTTCATCTGAAAATAATTCCATGTTTTCTTCCAACATCTTATTTATCCTTTGATCTATAATCTGTTTTTCAACATTCATATTTTCCCTCACTCCTCTTCTTAGTTACTATATCCATCAAAAATAAGTCTCCCTTATCAGGGAGCACGGTGAAGCATCATAAGCTCATCTGCAAGTGCCGCAAATTCCTTTAATCCCAGTTTTTCCCCACGGATGTCCGTGGGCAGCCCCACAGCCTCAATGGCGTGGGCAGCCTCTTCTTTTGAAAAACCGAGGCCTCCATTGCCGATCCCATTTTGCAGGGTCTTCCGCCTTTGATTAAAGGAGGCCCGGATCAGCCGGAACATCAATTTTTCATCCGCCACCTCCACCGGCGCTCTGTCCCGGCAGTCCAGCCGGACTACCGCACTCCCCACATTCGGGCGGGGCATGAAACAATTCGGGGGGACATTTGCCGCCAGATAAGGAATCGCATAATACTGGATCGCCAGCGAGAGCGCACCATAATCTTTTGTCCCCGGCTCCGCCTGCATGCGCTCCGCCACCTCTTTCTGCACCATGACAGTCACATTCGCCAGAGGAACGCGGCTCTCAAAAAGCTCCATAAGAATGGGGGTAGTGATGTAATAGGGCAGATTCGCCACAACTTTGACCGGCTTGCCCCCATTATACCGGTCCGCGATCTGCCATATATCCTGTTTCAGTATATCGCCGTGAATGATCTCTACATTGTCATACCCAGCCAGTGTCTCCTGCAGGATGGGAATGAGTTTTGCGTCAATCTCCACCGCGAGAACACGGTCCGCCCTCTCGCACAAATACTGGGTCATCGTGCCGATTCCCGGCCCGATCTCCAGCACAAAATCATCCGGCCCCACATCCGCCGCATCGATTATCTTGTCCAGCACATGGGGGTCAATGAGAAAATTCTGCCCGAATTTTTTTCGGAAATGAAATTCATGTTTTTGCAGGATCTTTATCGTCTCCCGCGGATTTCCCAGCTCTGCCAACTCTCAATCCTCTCTGTCTCTATGCCATCCCATACATCCGCCTGGCATTTTCTGCCGTGGCGCGGATGACCTCTTCCACTGTAATCTCCCTCAGTTCAGCAATCTTTTCCGCCACATAAACCAGATTGCCCGATTCATTGCGGGTTCCCCGGTGGGGTTCCGGCGCCAGGTAAGGACAGTCAGTCTCCAGCACAATGCGCTCCAGCGGGATTTCCTTTACTGTCCGCCTCAGCTTCTTTGAATTTTTAAATGTCACCACACCGCCGACTCCGATGTAAAACCCCATGTCCACATATTCTTTCGCCATCTCTGCGGAGTAAGAATAACAGTGGATCACGCCCCCGCACTCATAGGCTTTCGTCTCCGTCAGAATTTCCATCGTCTCCGCCGCCGCGTCGCGGCTGTGGACAATAATCGGCAGGCCGGTCTCTCTCGCCAGTGCGATCTGGCGCACAAACCACTTTTTCTGCAGCGCGGGATCCGGCTCCGGCCAGTGGTAATCCAGGCCAATCTCACCGACAGCCACAACTTTCTCATGATCCGCATGCCCGCGGATCCAGTCCATATCCTGTTCCGTCAGCTCCCCCGTCTCACTGGGATGGACGCCAAGGGCCGCATAGACAAAATCATATTTCTCCGCCAGCTCCAGGGCTGCCCTGCTCGAATCCATACTGGCGCCCACATTTACAACCCGACCCACTCCCCGGCCGCGCAGGCCGGACAACAGCTCATCCCGGTCCTCATCATAAACTTCGTCATCGTAATGACAATGTGTGTCAATTATCATTGGGAATGTCCTCTCCTTCCCGCAAAATCGTATCTTATATATCAGCAGATCTCTGCGCCCGCCGGCATATGTTTATCCGGCGTCATAAGAGCCAGATTCCCCTCTGCGTCCTCCGCACACAAAAGCATACCTTCCGAGAGCACGCCCGCCAGTTTGGCCGGTTTCAGATTGACAAGTACCATCACTTTTTTGCCGACCATATCTTCCGGCGAATAGTATTTCTTAATGCCGGACACAATCTGTTTCACCTCACTGCCGACCCGCACCTTACTGCACAGGAGTTTTTTTGATTTCGGCACTTCCTCACAGGCAATGATCTCCCCTACCTGGAACTGCATTTTCATAAAATCATCAAACGCGATCTCCGGTTTTGCTTCTATATCAATTACATCTTCCGGCGCATCCTCCCCGCCGTCCGGGCTGTCCTTATCCTCTGCCCCCATCGCGGCGTGGATCTCTGCCAGCACTTCCTCCACGTCCATGCGGGCAAATAAAATCTCCGGTTTCTCCGTCACTTTTGTCCCAGATACATAACGCTGCGACAGCAGCTCGTCCAGGGAACACCTCTCTGCGCCAATCTGGTTAAGGATTTTTTCCGCTGTCTCCGGCATAAAAGATTCCAGAAGAATAGTGCCGATGCGGATCCCTTCCATCAGATTATAGAGTACGGTAGCCAGGCGGTCTCTCTTTGCCTCATCCTTTGCCAGTATCCAGGGCTCCGTCTCATCAATATATTTATTGCATCGCTTGTACAGCACAAAAATCTCCGTGATCGCGTCAGCTACCCGGAGCTTATCCATTTTTTCCGTAACTTTCCCCGGCGCCGCCTGCAGCACCGCCATTAGATCCTCGTCCACACGGTCCGTAATACCTCTGTCTTCAACCACACCGTCAAAATATTTATTACTCATGGAAATGGTGCGGTTCACGAGGTTGCCCAGAGTATTGGCGAGATCCGAATTCATGCGCTCAACCATCAGTTCCCAGGAAATAATACCGTCATTTTCAAATGGCATCTCATGCAGCACAAAATAGCGGACCGCATCTACCCCGAAACGCTCTGCCAGATCATCTGCATAGATCACATTTCCCTTCGACTTACTCATCTTGCCATCGCCCTGCAAAAGCCACGGGTGGCCGAACACCTGCTTTGGCAGCGGCAGATCCAGCGCCATCAAAATGATCGGCCAGTAGATCGTGTGGAAACGGATGATGTCCTTTCCGATCAAATGAAGATCCGCCGGCCAGAACTTCTCATAAAGATCGCCGTGCCCGCCGTCGGCGTCATAACCGAGGCCGGTGATATAGTTACTGAGGGCGTCCAGCCACACATACACAATATGGCCCGGGTCAAAATCCACAGGAATCCCCCATGTAAAACTGGTCCGGGACACGCACAGATCCTGCAGCCCGGGTTTCAGAAAATTATTGACCATCTCATTCTTCCGGGACTCCGGCTGAATAAACTCCGGGTGGTCCTCAATATGTTTCATCAGGCGGTCCTGATATTTGCTCAGTTTCAGAAAATATGCCTCTTCTCTGGCCGGCTGGCACTCGCGCCCGCACTCCGGGCACTTGCCGTCCACAAGCTGGGACTGGGTATAGAAAGACTCGCAGGGAGTGCAGTACATCCCTTCATAAAATCCCTTATAAATATCGCCTTTATCGTATAACTTTTTAAAAATCTTCTGGATCTGTCTCTCATGGTCAGCATCGGTAGTCCGGATAAACTTATCATAAGAAGTGTTCATCAGATCCCAGATCCGTTTCACCTCGCCGGAAACATTGTCTACAAGCTCTTTCGGGGAAATGCCCAGCTCTTCCGCCTTGAGCTGGATCTTTTGCCCGTGCTCATCCGTCCCCGTCTGAAACCGGACGTCGTACCCCTGGAAACGGCGGTAGCGCGCGATGGCATCCGCCAGCACAATTTCGTATGTGTTGCCGATGTGCGGTTTGCCCGATGTATAGGCAATGGCCGTCGTCAGATAATATGGCTTTTTCTCCATTTCGTCTTATACCTCCAATTTACGTCATAGTCATAATCCTTATTTTATGTAAAATGGAGGAAGTTGTCAAGACAAGGCTTCCGGACGCTGCTCTTTCTTTTCCCTGAGTTTCCGGGCGAGAAATAAAGCGGCGGCCAGGAGGACAAGGTTTGCCAGGGCGACCGAAAAAATATCCCCCACGGAAATATCCACATTTGGACTGTCCGGGATCTCAAAAAAGAGTATTGGCAGACTCCCGGCCAGATTCGTTACCGTGTGATAGCATGCGACAACCCATATATTTCTTACCCTCAGATAGAGGACCGCCCAGAATATCCCGCTGTAAGTGGCAGTGATCACCTGTGAGATTGTGCTGTTCACCATCTGATCCTGTAGATTAAAAAAATGTGTCAGTCCGAAGATCAGACTGCTGACAAACACCGCCGCCATCTTTCCTGCGAACCTATGTTCCCCAAAACCAGCCAGTAAAGACTTTAAGAGCAGCCCCCGGAATAAAAACTCCTCAAAAATCCCCACGAAAATCTCTGTGGCGATAACCGCTGCCACCGCGCCGAAAGCCGGCATCACTACCGGATATTCCAAATTTTCCGCTATGATCACATAGGTATTTAAGACCGTCACAAAAATCATGAAACCGCCCGTCAGCATACCGTGGAGGAAATTCTTTTTCCCCAGCCCGAGCTCCCGCAGGCCAAACATCTTGTGGTAAACGGCCAGGGCTGCTGCCGTGGCCAGCACCCTGCCAATATCATTCGCGCGCTGCTCCCCGAGACCTGCCCTCTCAAACAGCGCCTCCATCAGCATAAAAACAAGAAAAACTCCGACAGCGGCAGCTAACCCGCACACGCCCATATAACACCGTTTTTTTGTTGTGATCTCTCTCATATTCTCCTCCGTTCCGGAGCGCTATACGCCATTCTCTCTTTCCGGGGAACAATCTACTGGCCGCTCCTGAGTTTCAAAAGCAGCCCGTCATATACATTGCTGATTATTTCCTGAATCTCTTCATCTGAAAAACCGCAGTGGTTCGTGGCGATCATTGTCGCAATGCCGTGGGCGGCAAACAGCGTGCCCACATAGAGCGACTGTGCCGCCCTGAGCGGCAGGCCGGTCTCTCTTTTCATCGCCTCCACAATTGTCTGGTTGATCCCCACGCCGGTAAATTCCTGTGTCCGGTTATACCCCAGCCGGTCAGACATATGGAGCAGCCGGAAACACTGCTTTTCATTCCGCGCATAGTGGATATACGCCATCAGAAGCCCGTCTAAAGAATCCTCCTGCGCCATTCCGTTTAACAGATACTGCTGATACTCCTGCGAGATTTCGGCAAACACCCGTTTTTTCAGTTCCTCCATGCCGGCAAACACACGAAAGATCGGCTGCACAGAACACCCCAGCACACTGGCAAGACCTCTGGCATTCAATGCCTTCATCCCGCTCTCCCGGACAATTCCGACCGCACCCTCTACAATCTGTTCCTCCGTTATCCGAATTTTAGGCGGCATAGCTCTCTCCTCTTCTCTTATTTGAAACATTTGTTACATAACCAATGTTATTAATTAAATTATAATACAACAAAGCCCACAGTGCAAGTATGGTTTTCACTATATAAATCCACCCTCTCATTCTGCTAATTCGCCGGACAGCTCCCTGATCTGCCGGATTTCTTCCCGATAAGGGGGATAAGATTTTTTCTTATCCTCCGGATCTTTATAATAGGGAGTCTCAAGGATCTTCGGCACATTTTCAAACCGCGGATCGCAGATCACATTCATCAGCGCGTCTGCACCAATATGGCCTCTGCCGAAATTTTCATGCCGGTCCTTGGCAGCTCCCCTCTCATTTTTGCTGTCATTAATATGAAAGGCGGCAATCTGATCCAGTCCAAGGACCCGGTCAAATTCCTCCATCACTCCCTCATAATCATTTACCAGGTCATAACCGGCGTCATTTGTATGACAGGTATCAAAACAGACACGCAGTTTTTCCGGATATCTGCACCCATCATAAATTGCCCGGAGTTCCTCAAACGAGCGGCCGATCTCACTGCCTTTGCCAGCCATCGTCTCCAGCGCGACATACACCGGCGTGTCCGCCGTCAGCACCTCATTCAGCCCCTCCGTGATCTTAGCGGTTCCCGCCTCCGTCCCAGCCCCCACGTGGGAGCCGGGATGCAGAACCAGAACCTCCGCCCCCATGGCGGCCGTCCGCTCAATCTCTTTTGCGAGAAATTCTACCGCCAGCGTATAGGTCTCCGGCTTTATTGTATTAGCCAGGTTGATGATGTAAGGCGCGTGCACGATAAAATTGTACATATCATTCTCTTCCATAAGGGCGCGGGCCGCGGGGATATTCAGCTCTGATACCTCCTTGCGGCGGGTGTTCTGGGGCGCACCGGTATAGACCATAAATGTATTGGCGCCGTAAGACAGCGCCTCCTTAACAGAATTGAGCAGCATATCCTTTCCGCTCATCCCCACATGAGAACCGATGATCAGCATAGAAAGTTCCTCCTTCTTTATTCGATCGCAATATATTTATATACCCTTGTCTCATATCCTGCCAGAGTGTATTCCCCGGCCTCCATTCCGCCGGTGTACATATTTTCCATCTCTCTCTTCAGGAAAATGGCCTGCGGCTCTCTGGAGAAATTCAGCAAAAACAGAAATCCCCCGCGGGCGTCCCCGCCCTCCGACCGCACAGCGAGCTCCACCTCCGCTGGCAGCTCCACCACTTCACCAAACGGCTCAGCAGCCCCCAGTTTCTCCAAAAAGATCTGCGCTACATCTGCGGTAAAAACAGAGCCATAGTAATAAGTCTCCCCGTGTCCATAACGGTTATGTACGAGAGCGCCCGCCCCCTTGTAGTATCCCTCACTGTACGATGCCAACACCTCCGCGTCCCCGCGCGCGGTGATCTGGTCATTGAACAAAGTTGTCCTCAATTCTGTGCCGTCCCACACAGCTTTCACGGAGCCGTCCTCCGGGGAAACCGCCGTGTACTCTGGGATATCCGCCCCGGCCAGATCCCGCACCAGGCCCGGCAGCCTGTCCGTGACGCAGATTCCGTGGATGTCTTTCACCGCTGTGCGGCAGCCAAAAACAAGCGTGCCACCCTGCCCCACATAGTGTTTTAAGATCTCCTCCCTCTCCTCTGTGAGAATGACACCGTGGGGGTAAAATACCACGTCATACCGGGAGAGATCCCCCTCCCCGCAGTGATCCAGATAGACATAATCATAAGGGGTGTGGGTGTGCTGGCACGCCTGGAAAAGCCCCCAGATACTCGCTTCATCCAGATTCCTCTGCCACACATCTGCCTGGTCATTCCATATGTTGTCATAATCTCTCAAAACTGCCACCCTGGCCCGGTACTCCGTACCCGCAACACACGCAAGCTTCTCCAGTTTTTCATGGATCTGCCCCACCTCCGCCAGACGGCGGTTGTCGCGCCCGGAGTAATCCAGTATCCCGTGCCAATACATCTCCGTGCCCTTTGTGACCGTGCGCCAGCGGAAGTAACTGACAAAATCCGCCCCGTGGGCCACACTCTGCATCGTCCACAACGTAATCTGCCCGGGTTTTGGCACCGGCGCCATCATTTCCATGCTGCCATTTGCCCCAGACTGCTGCTCCATTATGCCAAAATTTTTTGAGATCGAGCGGACTTCCGACAAATGCTTACTCCAGTTCCGGTCCTTTGTCGGATCCTCCCTGAAATACAGGCCATGACAATATGAAAAGTTCGGATAGGAATCATACATGATAAAATCCAGGCTCTCTTCTGTCATGCGGTGGGAGTCCAGATTGCCAAACAGCCCGTTAGTTGTGATAAAATCCCCCGGCTTTTTATATTTGCACAGAATATCGCTCTGCAATTTCGCATAGCTGCATGCGCTGTCTGAAATAAACCGGTAAAAATCCAGCTTACGATGAGGATTCACGCGGTTTGTCGGCGTCGGCCGCGGCACATCCACTTCCTGCCAGTCCGTGTAAGTCTGGTTCCAGAAAATTGTTCCCCACGCCTTATTGAGTTCCTCCAGCGTGCCATATTTTTTCTTTAAAAATGTGCGGAAAGCAGCGGCGTCACTCTCCGAATAAAATTCCGCGATCTCACAATTCAGCTCATTGTCTATCTGCCAGCCCACCACCGCGGGATGCCCGGCGTAATGGGCCGCCGATTTTTCTACGATTCTCTCTGTCAGCTCCCGGTATTTCGGGGAGTTGTAATTATAATGACGACGGAATCCGTGCCGGAACGGGACGCCCTCCGCTGTTGTATTTAATACTTCGGGGTATTTTTCTGTCAGCCACGCCGGCGGCGTGGCGGTGGGCGTACAAAAGATCACTTTCATACCCACACTCTCTGCCAGAGAGAGGAAGCGGTCAAAAAAGTCATAGTTGAATACGCCCTCCTCCGTCTCGATCAGACTCCAGGCAAATTCTGCAACCCGGACTGTCTCTATACCGCTGGCTAACATCCGTTTCAGGTCTCCCTCCCATTCGCTCTCCGGCCAGTGTTCCGGGTAATAGCACACGCCGAGAGTAATTCTCTTTCCGTCGATCAGATTCATATTTTCCTCCATTCACGCACACTTCTATGACCCGGCCCGGCCGGAATTATGCGCCTCTCTGCTATAGAAACCAGTTACGCCTTGCAGGCCCCGTCAACTGACAGGATCTCACCCGTCACATAACTGGCCAGATCACTTGCAAGGAACAAAAATGCATTCGCCACTTCCTCCGCCTCCCCGGGTCTTCCCATCGGGATTTTGGCACTGATCATATCCACAGCCGCCTGGGGCAGCGAAGCAACCATATCTGTCTTTGTCACACCCGGCGCCACCGCATTGACGCGGATATTATCTTTGCCGAGCTCCCTGGCCAGCGAAACCGTCAGGCCGTTGACCGCATATTTACTGGTCGGGTATCCAATCCCCGACGGCTGCCCGCCGATGCTCACCATTGAACTTGTATTGATGATGCAGCCGCATCCCTGTTCTTTCATAATTTTAACTGCCGGCAAAATGGCATAAAATATCGCCTTTACATTTAAGTCAATAACCCTGTCAAACTCCTCTGCCGTGTAATCATATATAGATGTGCTCTGTGAAATCCCCGCGTTGTTTACAAGAATATCAATCTTTCCGTACTTTTCCTTTACCCCAAGAACCGCCTTTTCTACTTCCGCCGCATCTGTCAGTGCCGGACACATTCCCTCCGTGATCCACTCCGGGTTTTCCTCCTTCAACTGTGCAAGAGCATTGTCAACAGTCTCCTGGCGGGATCCAAAGAGCACAACCTTTGCGCCGTTCTGGAGATATTTGCGGACAACTTCAAACCCGATCCCTCTCGTTCCCCCGGTCACTATCGCAACTTTTCCTTCTAATAGCATAACATCACATTCCCTTCTCAGACATTTATAATTCTTTTTCATTATATAATAGATAGTCTGTTTTGTCATCCGTATTCTTATACAGATAAGTTTCACTGCAATTTCTCTTTCGTCGTTTCCCATAAAACTGACATATTATTTTCATAATTTTTATCTGTTTCTGACCTTTAAAATTCAGAAGAGGTATGTTACAATGATATCTGTCATATTTTACGTACTAGTGAATATTCTTTCAAAAGTTATAAAAACGGGAGGTTAGTTTATGAACACAAAAAAACATACAGTAAAAACTATATTAGCCTTGTTGACTATTCTGGCTGTCTCTCTCTGCAGCACAGTCTATACCAAGGCATCCGGGGAGACAGAGCCCGCCGGGGATGGCACCGGGACCGAGGCGACCGCAGCGCCCACAGATAAGCCGGAACCCACGGAAGCACCTACTGGCACACCCACGCCCACTGACACACCTGCGCCCTCTTATCGGGCAGCTATTACCACAGACCGCGCCGCCGGCCAGTGCAATTATACTCTCAAGGGGGTTGATCCTGAGCAGACAACCAGCGTAACACTGCAGGTTTCCCGCAAAGATAACAAGACGGTTGCCCTGAGCAGGCCGATCACGCTTAACGAGACAAACTGCGTAAACAAAACACTGAGCGGATCATTTTCACTGAGCGATGTGAAAAATACTTATGCAGAGTACACGGTAGCTTTCCTCACTGGCACTTCCACAGTGTCCGCGGGGGTCTGTGATTTTTCGATCCACACAAAGAATATAAAGCTGACTGTGACCGGCAATAAGGAAACGTCCACACGGACAGTAACAATGACATCCACAGAACCGACAGGCGGCGTCATCGCCCCGGGGGCCGGCAACCAGGTCTCCATCTATGCGTGGGCAAATGGCACAAAAGAATCAGCTGCCAAACTGATTGGCGCGGCGACAAATGTCTCCGGCAGCA
Source organism: uncultured Lachnospiraceae bacterium (assembly GCA_947631755.1). Taxonomy (GTDB): domain Bacteria; phylum Bacillota; class Clostridia; order Lachnospirales; family Lachnospiraceae; genus Eubacterium_F. Next base: position 20,828 of record CANRMO010000001.1, read on the forward strand.
GCCTTGCCTGGACGATCAACACATCACTCGGCGGTGTAAATTACGGCATCTGGAACACTAAGCTCATGCTCACCAGTAAGACAAATAAGGCATTGAACATGAAACTCGCCCAGGCGACATATGAGGTAAACCCGATCTTTTCCTCTCTGACAACGACAAAGACAAAAGATCTCGAGAAGAAAAAATCTTTCGGCGTTTACTTAAAGGGACTAAAAAATCCCTATGCCATAAAGAAAGTTCAGTTTTACATTTTTAATGCCAAGGGATCAAAAGTGGCAACTGTGACCGGCAAATCAAAAAATTCAACGGGCACGCGTTACTATGCCGCCATCTCACTGAAAAAGCTGAACTATAAGCTGGAGAAATATACTGTAAAAGCAGTTTTTACGGACATCAATAATTCCATCAAAACACTGGATGCTGTGGCAACGGCAGATGAGCGCGTCCAAAAGGGAACACTCTCTGTCACCAAAAAGAAAAAAGCAAAATGTACATATAAATTAAGTAACGCTTATATCCCCGGCAACATTAAAAAAGTGAAATTTGTCATTTTCAAGGGCTCAAAGAAAATTGATTCCTTTAAGGCAAAAGGAAAATCCGGGAAATATACTTATACAATGAAAAATAAGCGCACAGGGCGCTTCAAAATCCGGGCCTACGGATACACCAGCTGGGGCACAAAAATCCTGCTCGGCACAGAATCCTATAAACTGGGCAAAAAAGATATGGGCAAAAACGGCTGGTATTACGAAAAGTATAACGGCAAAAAATATAAATTTTATTATAAAAATAATGAAAAGCAGACGGATCTGACAAAGATACTGAAATTAAAAGAGAGCAGCAGCTCCCACACAAATAATTTCTATATTGAGATCAACCGGGCCGCCTGCGTAGAAAATATTTATATGTATAACGAAGAGACAGATAAATACGACATACCAGTCAGAACCTGTACTGTATCTGTCGGGAGCGATACATCCACAGTAGCCGGAAGCGGCGGATTGAATACAAAATCCTACTATACACCTATCGGAACTTATTCGATCTGCTCAAACGGCCAGTCTGTCAAATACACAGTAAAGCCAATGTATGAGCCGGACGGCAAGATCCTCTATGCGAGGTGGGCCACCCACATCGTGGGCAATGTGTATTTCCACGCCATTGCCGTGGGTTCAGATTCACATTACTCGCTGCCGGCCTCGACCTACAACCGTCTCGGCACACCGGCCTCCGCCGGCTGTATCCGCATGACTGTGGCAGATGCCAAGTGGATTTACGACTACGCCTCCACAGGCACGAAAGTAAAAATTGTCAAGGGGAACTCTTCCAAACCAGGTCCTCTCGGCAAAAATAAAACAATTAAGAGCAATGTCAACTACGACCCGACTGACCCTGCTGTGCCGCTCTCAAGAAAGAAAGCGGACTACAAAGCCAAACGCATCAGCGGCTACATGACCAAGAAGGGAGTCAAAGTCGGTTATTGAAAGGAGTTTACTCATGACTGTATATGATGAGTTAGTCGCCCGCGGACTGATCGCCCAGGTGACAGACGAAGATGAGATTAAAAAATTGATAAATAATGGAAAGGCAACTTTTTACATTGGCTTTGACCCCACCGCCGACAGCCTTCACGTGGGCCACTTTATGGCACTCTGTCTCATGAAGAGACTACAGATGGCGGGAAATAAACCAATTGCCCTGATCGGCGGCGGCACCGGAATGATCGGCGACCCCACCGGACGCACTGACATGCGCCAGATGATGACAACAGAGACAATCCAGCACAACTGCGACTGCTTTAAAAAACAGATGGAGCGTTTTATTGATTTCTCAGAGGACAAGGCCCTGATGGTAAACAACGCCGACTGGCTGCTGGATCTGAATTACATTGAACTTCTCCGGGAAGTCGGCGCCCATTTCAGCGTAAACCGCATGCTGGCAGCCGAGTGCTACAAACAGCGCATGGAAAGAGGCCTCAGTTTTCTGGAGTTCAACTACATGATCATGCAGAGCTATGACTTCATGGCCCTCTTTGAGAAATACGGCTGCAACCTGCAGTTCGGAGGCGACGACCAGTGGAGCAATATGCTCGGCGGCACAGAGCTGATTCGGCGCAAACTGGGCAAAAATGCCTACGCCATGACAATCAACCTGCTCTTAAATTCCGAGGGCAAGAAGATGGGAAAAACCCAGAAAGGCGCTGTCTGGCTGGATCCGGACAAGACATCTCCTTTCGAATTTTACCAGTACTGGAGAAATGTAGACGACGCCGATGTGCTCAAATGTATCAAAATGCTGACTTTCCTTCCGCTGGATGAGATAGAATCTATGGAGAGCTGGCAGGGGAGCGAGCTGAACCGGGCAAAGGAGATCCTCGCTTACGAGCTGACTAATATGATCCACGGTGAAGAAGAGGCAAAAAAGGCACAGGAAGCTGCAAGATCGCTGTTTTCCAGTGGATCCGCCGCTGATATGCCTGCCGTGGAACTGACCGATACAGATTTTGAAGACGATTCCATCGGAATACTGAACCTTCTCTCCAAAGCCGGACTTGTGCCGTCTAACTCAGAAGCCCGCCGGGCAGTCCAGCAGGGCGGCGTCAGTGTGGACGGCGAAAAAGTCACCGATATACATGCTGCTTACACAAAAGACATGTTTACCGGAGACGGCATTATACTGAAAAAAGGCAAGAAAAACTTCAGAAGAATTACTGTTTGCTGATCACACCTTATAATATAACCGAGGTCTATCTTCATGAAAGTATTTTTAGTAGAAGACGAATTTGTCATCCGGGAGGGAATCAAAAACAATGTGGCGTGGGAAAACAACGGATTTGAATTTTGCGGCGAAGCAAGCGACGGTGAACTGGCTTTTCCTATCATAAAAAAGGAACTTCCCGATATTGTCATCACCGATATCCGCATGCCCTTTATGGATGGCCTGGAATTGAGCCGGCTGATCAAAAGGGAACTTCCGCAGACAAAAATAATTATTCTCAGCGGCCACGAAGAATTTGAATACGCCAAATCCGCCATACAAATCGGAGTAGAGGAATATCTTCTCAAACCCATCAACGGGGAAGAACTTCTTCAGGTAGTGCGCCGGGTCGCGGACAAGATCCGGGAAGAGAGAGAAAATACAGAAAACCTCAAAAAATATCAGGCGGACAGCCGGGAAAATCTCGAAAATGCCAAGGGCAGGCTTTTTGCTGACCTGATCAGCAATGAGCCCGCCTTGACAGAGGTGATTGACCGCAGCCGGGAAATCGGCTTGGAACTGACGGCAGAGTGTTATAACATTTTTCTCCTCAAAGTACAGAGAGAACAGCAGGGCTCGGTTTACTCACAGCGCATTGTAGAGATCTATGACGCTGTGAATCAGTTTCTGGAACAATATAACACAAGTATTATCTGCTTTGACCGGGTACTTGAGGGAAAGGCTTTTCTTTTTATGGGAGAGAGCGAAGAAAATATCAATAAAAAAATCTTTCTCTTCACCGAATTTTTCACACAGACAGTTTCCCGTTATACTGGCATCTCCTATTTCGGAAGCATTGGCCGGGCCGTATCACGGCTGAGAGAGCTGTCTCTGTCCTATGAGGCAGCCAGCCACGCTTTCGCCTATCGTTTTCTCATTGATGAAAACCAAATCATCCGCATTGAGGATATCAAAAAAACGCCAGAGAATAAACTGATGGAAAATAACTGCCATATTGGCAGTATAGACACGAGTAATCTCGACAAGAGAAAGATTGACAATTTTCTCCGGGGCGGCGATGTGGGAGAGATCCGCTATTTTGTGGAAGAATATATAAAGAACATCGGAGAGGCGGGAAATAATTCGCTGATATTCCGCCAGTACATCGCCATGGATATGTATTTTGCCGCTGTCAATTTTGTGAAACTCATTGACCCGGACGGCACTCTGCAGATCGAGGAACCATTTCAGTCCCCGGAACAGATGCAGGACATCATTTCTAAATTGTCCAGCACGGTAGAATATATTGTGGATCTGTTCCGAAAAGTGATGAACCTCCGGGACCGCCAGATGCTCGAACACAACAGCGATGTAGTAGAGACAGCCAGGCAGTATATATTGGAAAACTACGGAAATGAGGATATCACACTGAACAGTGTCGCATCCCATGTAAATGTCAGCCCCAACCATCTGAGCGCTCTTTTCAGCCAGAAAACCGGGCAGACTTTTGTTAAATACCTGACAGATGTGCGCATGAACAAAGCAAAAGAGCTTTTAAAATGCACGAACAAGAGAAGCAATGAAATCAGTGAGGAGGTGGGGTACAAAGACCCCCATTACTTCTCCTACTTATTTAAGAAGAATCACGGATGTACTCCGTTGCAGTACAGAGAGGGGAATGGTATCTCACAATGAATATACGCCGCTTCTTCCAGTGCGCTCTACAGCGGGCGCTGGGCCGTTTCTGGGGCCTGAGCATGACTAAAAAGATCATCCTCGTCCTCCTTCTCGTACTTATTCCCATGGCAATCCTTGTCGGCGTCTGGTTTATCAGTATCATGCGATACAATGAACAATACGGCAAGGCGCTGCGCAACACATCTGTTATCAGCGAATTTAGCCTGGATTTTAAAAAAAATTACGATTACAAAATCTATCTGATCGTGGCGGGGAGCAAATCCTATAGCAGCCAGGATCCGATAAAGGATATCCGCGAGGCAAAAAAGATCGTGGCCGAAGTAGGAAAAATGACGGAAAATGAACAGAGCCGCCAGATCATACAAGTGACAAAAAAATATATGGACCGGCTGCAGCAATATACCGAGCAGATTCACACCAACATACTGGAGGGCAGCCACTACGATGAAAATAAAGATATCTGGGAAAACGGGATTCAGTCCATCACAGCTTCCATACAGGAGAACATATTAAAACTGCTCTATTATGAAAATCTACAGGGAGTAGCGGTCTACAATGATATGCAGACTATGACACATACCCTCCTGTTTGTCAGCATCCTGCTCTTTATTTCTCTGTTTATATTTGCTATTATAATCATTACGATTATTTCAAAGACAATCGTAAAACCCGTTCTGGACCTTATCAATGTGACAGAACAGGCCGCCGACGGAAACCTCGCAGTCCGGGCGGACATCCGCAACGGCCCGGAAATGAAAGCACTGGGATATTCGCTGAATGTGATGATCCAAAAGATTTCATCACTGATTGACCAGGTGACAAAAGAGCAGACCATGCTGCGGGAAGCAGAGATTGAACTTCTGCAAATGCAGATTAATCCTCATTTCCTCTACAACACACTGGACACGATCGTGTGGCTGGCCGAGGCCGGAAATAAGGAATCCATGATACAGATGGTGGAAAATCTCTCTGAGTTTTTCCGCTCCTCCCTGAATGGCGGCAGAGATATTGTGCCTATTTCCTCCGAGGTCAGGCATATTTCCAGTTATCTACAGATACAGCAGGTCCGTTACCAGGATATTCTAGATTATGAGATCTGGATATCAGAAGATATAGAATCCTACCTCATTCCCAAGATTACACTGCAGCCCCTGGTAGAAAATGCCCTCTACCACGGCATCAAGCATAAGCGCGGACTGGGAAAGATCCGGGTCTCTGGGAAAAAGACCGGTGACTCTATTTTATTCACAGTAGAGGATAACGGGATTGGCATGAAGCCAGAGCGTCTCCGCCAGGTAAAAGAGGGGCTGACACACCACCACGAGGACAAATCTGATTTCTATGCCCTCTACAATGTGAGCGAACGCATCCGCTTAAAATTTGGAAGTTCCTATGGCCTGAAACTTTACAGCAAGTACTCGGAAGGGACAAAAGTTGAAGTCTGGCTTCCCCTGATGAAAAAAAATCAACCATTATCATAAAATATCTAACCTTTTCACGTAAAAAAATAAAATTTTGAAAAACAGTCCGAAAAAACTTCATTGTTTTTCGGGCTGTTTTTCTATATTATTTCTATTATAGAGAGCAGGAACGGACTCTACAAAACTAAAAGGAGGATTACAACATGAAAAAGAAAACAATCAAGAAAATGGTGGCAGGATTTCTCGCTGCCATGATGACATTTTCACTGACGGCCTGTGGAGGCAGTTCAAACAATGCCGGTACCAATTCGACCGAAAAAGATTCTTCCGGTGACGGCAAAATCACTGTGGGATTCTCACAGGTAGGTGCGGAATCCGACTGGCGCACCGCCAATACAGAATCCATGAAATCAACTTTCTCCGCGGAAAACGGATACAACCTGATTTTTGACGACGCACAGCAGAAACAAGAGAACCAGCTGTCTGCTATCCGTAACTTTATCCAGCAGGAAGTGGATTACATTGTACTGGCACCAGTAACAGAGACTGGCTGGGACACGGTTCTCCAGGAGGCAAAAGACGCCGCAATTCCCGTTATCATCGTAGACCGTATGGTTGACGTAAAGAGCGACGATCTCTACACTGCATGGGTTGGCTCCAACTTCGAGCTTGAGGGCAAGAAAGCTGCTGAATATCTGAAAGCTTATCTTGAAGCCAAAGGCAAAAAAGAAGCTCCAAAAATCGTAGATATTCAGGGTACGATCGGCGCTTCCGCACAGATTGGCCGCACAAAGGGACTGGAAGATGGCGTTTCTGCAAACAAGTGGAATCTTCTGGACAAAACAACAGGCGAGTTCACCCAGGCCAAAGGCCAGGAAGTTATGGAATCATTCTTAAAGAAATACAAAAATGATATTGACCTCGTATACTGTGAGAATGACAACGAAGCTTTCGGGGCAATTGACGCAATCAAAGCGGCAGGTTACACCGTAGGAGCAGACGGAGACATGATGATCTTCTCTTTCGACAGCACAAAAGCAGGCCTGAAAGATGTACTCGATGGAAAGATCACTCTCAACACTGAATGTAATCCGCTCCATGGCCCGAGGGTTGAAAACATCATCAAACAGTTGGAAAAAGGTGAGACTCCCGATAAACAGGCCTATGTAGATGAAGAAATGTTTGCTCACGATGACACGGTAAAATCTGTGACCGTTGACGGGAAAGAATATCCGGTAACCGTAGTTACAGAAGACGTAATCAAAGAACGCAAATATTAAACCTGCATATGTGCCCGGAAATTCGGGACTACATATAACCTAAACTTGCCATGGGTGTGCCATACCATATTTTGTTACCGTGTTATGGCACACCCGATTTTTAAGAAAAGGGGGAAAAAATGAGCGAAAATATTGTATTATCAATGAAAAACATCAGCAAAACTTTTCCCGGTGTAAAAGCGTTGTCTCATGTTGACTTTACACTCCGGGAGGGTGAGATCCATGCTCTCATGGGGGAAAACGGAGCAGGCAAGTCCACTCTGATCAAAGTTCTGACCGGTGTACATGATTTTGAGGACGGGGAGATCCGAATTTCCAAAGCAGCCACTCCAATTGTCAATCATTCGCCACAGGAAGCCCAGGAAAACGGCATCAGCACAGTGTACCAGGAAGTCAACCTCTGTCCGAACCTCACAGTGGCGGAAAATCTGTATATAGGAAGAGAACCAAAAAAACTAGGCATGATTGACTGGAAGACGATGAACCGAAAAGCGGCCGAAGTCTTAAAAAATCTGGATATCAACGTAGCTCCGACACAAAATCTGGACGAGTGCTCTCTGGCCATCCAGCAGATGATTGCCATCGCCAGAGCCGTGGACATGAAGTGCCGCGTTCTGATTCTCGATGAACCAACCTCATCTCTGGACGATGAAGAAGTAGAAAAATTATTTATTCTCATGAGAAAGTTAAAGAGTGAGGGCGTCGGTATCATTTTCGTCACCCACTTCCTGGAACAAGTCTACGCCGTATGCGATCGCATCACAGTTTTGCGAAACGGCACTCTGGTGGGAGAGTACAAGATTGAGAATCTGCCGAGAGTACAGCTGGTATCTAAGATGATGGGAAAAGATTTTGATGACCTGGCGGACATCAAGAGTGAACACCAGAATAACAACACAGAGAAAAAACCACTTATAGAGGCAGAGGGGATCAGTCACCGCGGAACGATCCGGCCCTTTGACCTAACGATCAATAAAGGAGAGGTCATCGGCCTCACCGGACTGCTCGGTTCCGGGCGCTCAGAAATGGTCCGCGCCATTTATGGGGCTGACAAAGCCGACACCGGAACTCTGAAAATAAATGGGGAAAAGACAAAAATCAATGCTCCGCTTGACGCCATGAAGGCCGGAATGGCCTATCTGCCGGAGGACAGAAAGAAAGAGGGCATCATCGCAGACCTCTCCGTCCGCGAAAATATTATTATCGCCCTCCAGGCAAAACGGGGTATGTTCCGGCTTTTGAGCCGTGGGCAGATGGAGGAATTTGCAGATAAATACATCGACCTTTTGCAGATTAAGACTGCCAGCCGCGAGACACCGATCAAAAGTCTTTCCGGCGGCAATCAGCAGAAAGTCATTATAGCCAGATGGCTGCTGACAAATCCCGACTATCTGATCCTGGATGAGCCCACCCGCGGCATTGATGTGGGGACAAAAACGGAAATACAAAAACTCGTGCTCCAGCTTGCAGATGAGGGGAAAGCTGTGACCTTTATCTCCTCAGAAATTGAAGAGATGCTCCGCACTTGCAGCCGCATGGCAGTTCTCCGGGACGGAAAAAAAGTGGGAGAGATCGAAAGTGATGACTTGTCCCAGGAATCCATCATGAAAGCAATCGCAGGAGGTGACAAAAACAATGAATGAGAAAAAAAAGGGAGGATTTAATTTCCGTAAAATCACAGGACACCGCCTGTTTATGCCTATTGTCTGTCTGCTGGTGGTCCTGCTGATCAATCTGATACGAACGCCAGACTTTTTTAACATCTCCATCCGCAATGGCGTACTGTACGGCTATCTGATCGATGTCATCAACCGCGGTTCTGAGCTCGTGATACTGGCTGTGGGAATGACATTAGTTACAGCAGCCTCCGGGGGACAGGATATCAGCGTGGGAGCTGTGATGGCGGTAGCTGCTGCTGTCTGCTGCCAGATTCTCTCAGGGGGGCAGGTCAGCACATCCGAACTGGCGGCGCCGATCATCCTGGCTGTTGTCGCTGGCATCCTGGTGGCGGGCCTGTGCGGTGCATTTAACGGTTTTCTTGTAGCCCGGCTGAACATCCAGCCCATGGTCGCCACATTGATCCTATACACAGCTGGCCGAGGCATCGCCCAGCTTATTACACAGGGGCAGATCACTTATGTGCGCGTAGACTCCTACAAAATAATGGGCGGTTACATTGGCATTATCCCGACACCCATTCTCTTTGCCATCGGCACAGTGGCCGTCGCCTATCTTGTGCTGGAAAAGACAGCGCTCGGATTGTACATTGAGAGTGTGGGCGTAAACAGCAATGCCTCTCGTCTCGTAGGGTTAAACTCGACAAAAATAAAATTTTTAGTTTACATCATCTGCGGTCTTTTGGCTGGCCTGGCCGGAGTTGTCGCCAGCAGCCGCATTTACTCCGCTGACGCTAACAACATCGGGCTGAATCTGGAAATGGACGCCATCCTGGCAGTAGCTCTCGGCGGCAACATACTGAGCGGTGGAAAATTCAGCCTCATGGGCTCCGTCATTGGTTCCTACACAATCCAGGCTCTGACCACAACCTTGTACGCCATGAGTGTATCGGCAGATCAGCTTCCCGTCTACAAGGCAATCGTGGTGATCATTATTGTAGTACTCCAGAGCCCTGTATACAAAAAGTTCATACAGAACCAGAAAGCAAAACGGCGTCTGGCCCTGCAAAATACATCAGGAGGTGAACAGTGATGCCACAAAGCATAAAAGAAAGATTTTTCTCACAGAAAAAGTTTAACAGCAACACATTTCTCTTTATCATAACGATCGTACTGTTTGCTGCCATGTACATCGCGGGCATGATCATTTTCGCAGATAAGGGATTTGCCAAACCACAGATGTTTCTGAACCTTTTTATTTCCAATGCGGGACTTATTGTGATTGGCTGTGGCATGACGCTAGTTATGATAACCGGCGGAATTGATATTTCCGTGGGATCTGTCACGGCCCTGGTCTGCATGGCCAGTGCATTTACAATGGAAAACCTGAAAATGAGTCCGTTTCTCGCACTGGCTATCTCCCTCGGCATCGGCCTGTTGTTTGGCGCGCTGCAGGGCTATCTGATTGCCTATCTGGAAATCCAGCCCTTTATCGTCACACTGGCAGGACTGTTTCTGGGGCGGGGCCTGACAGCAATGATCAGCACGGAAATGATTTCCATAAAAAATGAATTGTTCCAGAAATGGGCCACTTACCGGATTAATCTCCCCATCGGGACTACAAACCGGCGGGGCCAGTTTAAGCCAGCCTATATATACCCCTCCGTGGTCATAGCACTGATCGTGGTGATACTGATCGCCATCATGCTGAGATATACAAAATTCGGCCGTAAACTCTTCGCCATAGGCGGAAACCAGCAGAGCGCGCTGATGATGGGCCTGAATGTCAAAAGAACAAAATTCCAGGCATACATTTTGGACGGTTTTCTGGCAGGACTTGGAGGATTTCTCTTCTGTCTGAACAGCTGTGCCGGTTTTGTCGAGCAGGCAAAAGGACTTGAAATGGATGCCATCTCTGCGGCAGTTATCGGAGGGACTCTCCTGTCCGGCGGCGTGGGAACCGTAGTCGGAACCACATTCGGCGTACTCACAAAAGGTACAATTACCAGCCTGATTACCACACAGGGAAGCCTATCCAGCTGGTGGGTTCGGATTGTGTTGTCCGCTCTCCTCTGCTTCTTCATCGTATTACAGGCAATTTTCGCCTCTATGAAGAAAAAAGGAAAACGAAGCGACAAAAAGAAAACAGACAGCAAGGGGAATTTCCAATAAAGCAAAAAGAAATGGGATCCTGTCCAATGGATTCCATTTCTTTTTCCTAATATTTTTCGGCTGTTCAGTCTGTCACTCTCACTTTGCTTCTACTGTCTCATATGTGCAGCCATCCAGGCTGATATATCTCCCGGCAACGCGGATCCCTGTCACATTTTCTACATCGAGAACTCTGTCGAACTGATCAAAAATGCTGTTCTCTGTAACACTGCTCATGCCGCCCATTCCATTAAATTCTCCATCTTTCCGGAAAATGGATACCCCATCCAGTAAAAATAGAGTTTCATTTTTTGGAAGTCCTTCCATTATCTCATCCTCATGTTCCATGCCGCCTGTATAAAGATAGCGGCGTACCTTCATATTTCCTTTTTCATCCGTCTCAACCTCATCATCTCCCGTCTCTTTTATGATCCCTGCATATTCGCTGAGAGACCGTCCCTCTGGTCCCTCATAGGTCAGGTTGCAGGAAAGAGGAGTTATCTCCACATCTCTCACAGTAAAATGATATTTACCTATAGACACTTCCCTGTTCAGATGGTATACCCGTTTTGCCGCACCCGCAGACATCTCCCATGACAGATTCCAATTTCCATCTTTTGCGATAACTTCCGGCTTCGGATCACACTTTTCCCTGTCCACTATAAACTCACGGATATTCATCTTTATCGTCTTTCCACTGAGTGTGTCTTTCTTATCCATATCGGACAAACTAATAAAAGATTCATAGGTAACTGTGTGGTCATCCTTTATTTTTGAGACACCGCCGCTGTAATCCAAATCGATCTCTTTCTGATCTGATTCAGATTTGAAAAAAGGGAATGTCGGCATTGGCACACCAGTATCCGATATTTCCGTAACTTCTTTATCTTTAATATGGTACTTATCCCCGTAATCCACTTCATAATAGACATATGCACAGCGCTCATCCGCCAGCGTCTGCAGCACTGTTACTTTGATGCCTTTGTCTGTGACCGAAGCAATGCCATCCTGCCGGACATCATCCTGCGGGATCTGCGCAAAGCCCTGTTCTTTTAAACTCTCCATCGCCTCTCTGTCCCCGGCTACACCGAACTCCTCTGCCACATCTCTGTTCCACAGATTTTCTGCCGCCAAAGCAATTCCCCCAGTCGCCACTACGACCGCCAAAGCTGCCGCCGCCACTCTGGGTAAATAGCGAAAACATTTTTTCTTCCTGTCCATATGATAAACCTCCCTGCTATTATCTAAAATCCTCTGATTCAGCTCCTCAGAGGGTTTCTTTCTTATATCCATATTTTTTTTCATCAATTGTTCCAATTCATATTTCATAACCATCTGCCTCCAAACTTTTTTTTAATTTCGTTCTCGCCAGATATAGTCTGCTTTTTACAGTTCCTTGAGGAATGTGCAGTGTGTCAGCGATCTCTTCAATTTTCATTTCTGCAGAGTAAAACATATAGACCACAGTCTTTAATTTCACGGGAAGGGACTCGATATGTATTGTAAGTCTGTGCTGAATCTCCCGCTGTTCCAGCTTTTCTCCGATATCCCCGCCATCTGACAGCCAGAGATCCATATATTCCTCACTGCCAATTGAGATGTTCTTTTGCTCCCTCTTCTTTTTGCGCCATTGGTTCTTCCACAGATTGACGGCAATCCCCATGAGAAAATTCCGGTTTTTCCTACAGGCATCCGCCCATCCATCCGGGCCGGAGCCGGCCGCAAGCCGCTCTCTTTTCTCCAGCGCTCTCAGAAAAGTCTCCTGATACAGATCATCAGCGTCCGCACGGTTCATGGCGAGCCGCACACAGAACCGGTACAGTTCATCTCCATAGGTCTCGATGAGCCGCTGCAAATCCCCCACTTCTTTTCCCCCCTTTCTCAGAAAACTACGAGCGTCACGCTTCGCGAGACTGCTCGAGTTTGCGGGCGCGCTCGGATCGTCTTGTGCAAGCACAGACATATCCTCGCTTTGCCTTCGCGCAAATAAAAAGGCCTTTCACTTATATACTGTCTGATATAAGTGAAAGGTTCAGAAAAAAAGTGCCGCGGATATCCGGCACTTTTTATGTCTCACTCCGCACCCACAGTCTCGACTTTCAACATATTTGTTGTGCCAGATTTTCCGATGGGCACACCGGATGTAATAACAACGAGATCACCTTTTTTCAGGAGTTCATTTTCCTCTCCTGTCTTTATTGCATAAGAGAATAGCTCAAACACATCACTCATCTCTTCCAAAAGGATCGGCATGACACCCCAGGACATATTTAGCTGTCTGCACACTCTCTTTGACGTGGCACAGCCCAGTATCATACAAGATGGGCGGTATGTCGATATCATCCGGGCCGTCCTCCCGGATTTTGTTACCGTCACAATAGCGCTGGCATTTAAGTCATATGCTGTCGTACAGCAGGCATGGCAGACTGCATCCGTCACATCAGGGTTATCCTTGCGCCCCCGGATCACAAAACGCTTTTTATAATCGATGTCACCCTCTATCCTCTCCGCAATCCTCACCATAGTGGCCACGGACTCCACTGGAAATTTTCCCGCGGCTGTCTCCCCGGAGAGCATAATCGCACTTGTCCCGTCATAGATCGCATTGGCGACATCCGCCACCTCCGCTCTCGTGGGCCTCGGATTTTTCGTCATGGATTCCAGCATCTGAGTGGCAGTGATCACCTGTTTTCCCGCTGAATAAACCTTTTCGATCAATATCTTCTGCACAATGGGCACTTCCTCTTCCGGCAGCTCAACTCCCATATCGCCCCGCGCGATCATAATGCCGTCTGAGATCTCTATGATCTCATCAATGTTCTCCACACCCTCGCGGTTTTCAATCTTAGAGATAATATTGATGCCGTCGCCACCATTTTCATGGAGAAATTCCTTTAATTGTTTCACGTCGTCCGCGCACCGCACAAAAGACGCCGCCACAAAATCAATGTCATAATTCATCCCAAATACCAGGTCGCTCTTATCCTGGGGACTTAAGTAGGGAAGATTCAGATGATATCCCGGGACATTGACGCCCTTGCGGTTGGACAATTCGCCATCCTGCATGACCTGGCACACAATATCGTGATCTTCTATCCTCTCCACTTTCATATCTACCATTCCGTCGTCGATCAGAATATGAGTGCCCACTTCAATCTCCTCCGCCAGTTTTGCGTAGGAGATACTGACTCCCTCTTCTGTCCCCTCTCTCTCATCGCCATAAAGAGTAAATGTCTGACCCCGCTCAAGTTTAACTTTCTTATTTTTAAATAACCCAATGCGGATTTCCGGCCCCTTTGTATCCAGCAAAAGAGCGATGGGCCTGCCAAGTTTTTCCCGGACTTCCTGGACGCTCTTCATCCGGCTGTCCATTTCCTCCCTCGTCCCATGGGAAAAATTGAGCCTGGCAACATCCATGCCAGCTCTTGCCACCTGTTCCAGTACGCCCTCCTGGTCTGTTGCAGGACCAAGTGTACATACAATCTTTGTTTTTCTCATACCTTAACCTCCATTTTAAACTGTCATCTTCTGCGGTAATCCATACTGCTCCCACTTCCCCCAACTCTTCTGGTGTTTCTTCTCGATCTCTTGTAGCGGTTCTTTCTCAGTCTCTGTTCTCTCTCCGCCCTCAGCTTCTGGATAAACCAGATGATAAAAACGACAAGTACCAGCCCTCCCAGGCCGATAAGGATTGCCTTAACCCACGGAAATGGTTCCTTATTCGCTTCCTCCACCGCATCTTCAAACCACTCCGACATATTAATGCTGTCATTCAGCGTGGGAAGATTTTTCGCGGCATAGTAGATATTGGAACCGCCGACCTCCTTATTTTTGTACGTATACGTAATTTTCCCTATCACCTGCCTGCCATCGCTTCCCTGGCTTGGTTCCGGAAAATACTCTACTTTTTTTTCTGCCTGGTCCAGCCCCACATTTTTTGGAAGGATCACACCCGCCCCATCATCGATCGTCAGAGAACTTGTGCTCTGATTGTAATATGGACTATATCTAGTAAATAAATACTTGCTGTTAATCTCTTTTGCCGCGTCATCCTGGATATTGTGCCGGGCATAATTTTCAAATCCGTAATTCAGTATTTTCGTCGAGTCTGTATATTCATTGGCCGGATCCCAGGGAGAATCTGCCCTCATGACAACAGATACCAATGTCATATCGTTTTTCTTTGCATATGTCACAAGAGTGTAACGGCACTTTGACGTAAATCCGGTTTTTCCGCCTACACAGTATTTGTATTCATACTGCGGATAACTTGGATTAGCGACAAACATCCCGTGGTGATTTTGAAAATAATGTCCGTCTTTCGCCTTATTCGTCTTCTCAATATAATATTTTTTTGTCCCGGTAATTTTTGCAAAATCGGGTCTCAGATAGGCCGCCCGGGCAATCAGCGCCATATCGTGGGCTGTCGTATAATGATTTTCCATCCAGAGCCCGTTCGTATTGGCAAAATGGGTTCCTGTACACCCCAGTTCCTTTGCTTTTTTATTCATCAGATCCACATAATTATCAATGCTCCCGGCAATGTGCTCGGCCACCCCGTTGCACACCTCATTTGCGGAGGCGAGCATGACCGCATACAGGCTGTCCTCCATGGACATTTTCTCACCAGGTTTTGTGTTAATATTTGAAGCCCCTGACTCCAGATTCGTCACAGCGCTCTCTGAGAATGTTATTGTCTCAGACATAGAAGAATTTTCAAGTGCAACGAGTGTCGTCATTATTTTTGTGATACTGGCCGGATACTCCTGTTTGTCCATGTTTTTCTGATACAGAATAGCGCCAGACTGCACATCCATCAAAATAGCCGACTCCGCTGAGAGGCTCATCCTCTTTGCCTCGGCCTTTATCGGTCTGGGCACGATACCAAACACATTAAAAAAAACAAAAAGCAAACATAAAAAATTGACAAAGTATTTTTTCTTAGTCATAATCTTCCCCATTTCTGTATATTTTCTCCCCTTGCCCCCTTTTTACTTACTATCATACACGATTTTGGTAAATTTTCCAATAGACTATTTTCTTTTCTTTTTTTTTGTGATACATTTATAACACACAATTTTAATGGCATTTGCTACTGGCTATGTGCCATAATACGACAAACCACACAAAAAGGAGAATCCCTATGCGCCTGCGAAATATAAAAGGTTCAAAAGAATTTATTGAGAACAGCCCCTATGTCATACAGGACCCGGAAAACTATAAGGGATCCTGGCGTTCACTTTTTCAAAATGAAAACCCTCTCCATGTAGAGATCGGCATGGGTAAAGGCCAATTTATCCACGCGCTGGCAGAACAGCATCCGGACATCAATTTTATCGGCATTGAGATGTATTCAAGCGTCCTCTACCGCGCCCTGGAACACCGGGAGAATACAGAACTCACAAATCTTTATTTTCTCCGGTTTGACGCAAAATATCTGCCGGATATATTTGCAAAAGAAGAAATCAGCCGCATTTACCTGAATTTTTCCGATCCGTGGCCGAAAGACCGGCACGCAAAACGCAGACTGACAAGCCCGGGGTTTCTCTCCCTCTATGACCTCGTACTGGATCCGAAAGGGTCTGTCCGGTTCAAGACAGACAACCGGCCGCTGTTCGACTACTCTGTTGATTCCGTGGAACATTCTGGCAAGTGGCACATTGACGAGATCACATATGACCTCCACCACAGTCCGTTTGTCACAGGCAATATCATGACAGAATACGAGTGCCGCTTTGTGGCAGAGGAAAAACCGATCTGCTACTTCACCATCTCCCGCTGACAGGCACACATCCGGCCTCTTTTCATATATTTATAAAAAAGAGGTCCGGGGAGATTTCCATGCTCAAAATGATCCAGAGAAAAATCGCGCGGGTACTAAACTGCTCCAAAATGTGTAAAATATTAAACAGAATCGCTCTCTCCCTCTGCGAAATAGAAGAATTACTCGGTATCCGATAAATCGATATGTTTTGCTCTCAGCTTCTTTTCCAGTACCAGATCTGCGAGATACATGAATACGGCAACTACTGGCACACCGAGGAACATTCCCATAACACCAAAATACGCGCCGCCAAATGTCACGCCAAAAATCACCCACAGAGGCTTTATCCCTGTCAGATCTCCCAGAATCTTAGGACCCAGATACAGACCGTCAAACTGCTGCAAAACCAAGATCATAACGGCAAAGACAAGCGAGAGTTTTGGGTCAATAAAGAGATAGATCAAAACCCCGGGAATCGCACCGATGATGGGACCAAAGTAGGGAATCATGTTTGTGATGCATACAATAACACTCATCAAAAGGGCATAGGGAAGCCTCAGTACACTCATCACAATAAGGCATAGGATTCCGATGATCAGAGAATCAATAGCTTTCCCAAATAAAAATCCGTTAAATATATGGTTGCACTCCAAAACTGTGTTCCACGCGCCCCTCTCTTTTCCTTTCGGGGCAACAGCATAAACAACTTTCTTCAGCCCCTTTACAAGATGGTCGCTGTCCAGCACGATGTAGATTGAGACAAACAGCCCAATAAAGATATTGTACACCATAGATACAACGGAAGAAGAAAATTCATATACATAGGGCACAATTGTTGAGCTGTGGTTCATTAAATTTCCAAGAAGGTTCGTCTTTACATAATCCAGCATATCGCCGAGACGGATCAGAGAAATCTGTTTGTTTAATGTCTCTTTATTTGTTGACATATAATCGTATGCTGTGTGCAGGGATTTCGCCAGCTCTTTTACACTCTCCTGGATCTGCGGAGAAATATAGGAAATAATAATGACAAGCATGCCGACTATAACGGCATAAGCAAATATGATACTGATCGCCTTTTTTGGCCGCAGCCATCTGTCTTTCATAATACGGTTCAGCTGTTTACTCAGAAATCCAACAAAAGGACTGATCAGATAAGCAATGAAAAAACCAATGATAAACGGCATCAGAACAGATACAAGCTGCTCTAGCACAGCAAGCGTCCCTTTCCAGTTCGCGATGACAAATATAGTCAGAGTACACATCGCCACGATCGCAATAATATACCATTTATTAGATACAAGATTTTTCAAAATTCCGCGATAGTTTGTCTTCTTATCCATATTTTCCTCCACCATTTTCTATTATTTTTTACCAAATTATCCATGTGCAAACACGCTTTTTCTGTCATTTTCTATAATTTCTATGAAAATATTATTTTTTTCTTGCATTTTGCATAGAACTATTATATAATAGCTCTTGTCGAAAAACTTAAGCGCCATTAGCTCAGTTGGAAGAGCACCTGACTCTTAATCAGGGTGTCTGGGGTTCGAGCCCCCAATGGCGTACTCCCGAGTCCTTGTTTGGCAGACCTGCAACTGCTGGGTGAGGGCTTTTTTTATGTTCTTCTTTAAACAAATATACATAAAAAAAGTTTCCACACACAGAGCAGGGGTGGTAGAAAACATATGTTCTCTACCTTCCAGCTTGTGCAAATTTTTTCTAATCAGTTCCTAAGATATATTGGAATTTTTCGCCTGTTCAAGAGACTGTGTTTCCTCTTCAGACAACGAGACAAATACTTCTCCTTCTTTTACTTCCTTTATATATGTGTAGCATCCCTCACTGTTACTGTGCATAGAATTAAGAATAAATCCGTTGTCATCCTTTGTCAGAAGAGTGAGCACAAAGCTCAGTGTTCCGCCAATCTCTTTAAATGCGTCATATTTTACGATCCCCATTTTCTGATATGTTGTCAGAAGATTTTTATCGATGTGATCCAGCCGGATATCTACTTCTTTCAATTTTTCATTGATAAAGTTCATATTTTCAAACTTCTTCTGAAATGCCTGCTCCAGACTCTTTCCGTCTGCATCTTTCATAAATACCTCATATCTTTTCCGCAGTGAAGTGATCTTTACCAGCTGAACAATAAACAATACAATGAGAACAAGTATCATCACAATAGAAATAATCACAACTAAATCCGTCTCTAATCCAATATCTTCAAACTTAAACATCTTAATCCTCCTAACTAAAAACTTATGTTTTAATTAAAGTACGCTATTATTTTTTCCAGTTCATCCTGTGTGTAATACTCAATCTCAAGTTTTCCCTGAGATTCTGTTTTTCTGTTTATTTTTACTTTCGTGCCAATCTTTTGTTTCAATTTTTCTTCTAAATCCTTATAGATAAAATCATTTTCCAGCTCTTTTTTCGGTGCCTTTTTCACTGGATTATTAATTGTTTTGACAAGCTTTTCTGTCTCTCTTACGCTGAGCTTATTTTCCTCCACTTTCACAGCAGCCTCATACTGCTTTTCTGTCTCGGCAATTCCAAGCAGCGCCCGGGCATGTCCACTCGATAATCTCTCCTCTATCAGCATATCCTGAATCCTCTCATCCAGTTTGAGAAGACGGAGAGAATTTGTGATTGCTGTCCTGCTCTTTGAAACTTTTTCCGCCACCTCATCCTGCCTGAGATCATATTCCCTGATCAGATTCTGATAAGCTCTGGCCTCTTCCACCGGGTTCAGATCCTCCCTCTGAATATTTTCAATCAGGGCAATTTCCATAATCTCCTGGGAAGAATAATCTTTGATGACTACAGGGACTTCTTTTAATCCCGCCATTTTGGCCGCGCGCCATCTGCGCTCACCCGCTATGATCTCATAGTAACCCTTTTCCTTGCTCACTACAAGAGGCTGGATAATCCCGTGAAGTTTGATTGACTCACACAGCTCCGCAAGTGCTTCTTCATTAAAATATTTTCTCGGCTGCTTTTTATTTGGCTCGACCTCATTTATTTTAAGAAGCACTTCTCCTGCTTTTGACCCTTTTTCTATCTCACCGATAGACGGTGACTTGACCGCCTTCGGTGGAATCATAGAATCCAGACCTTTTCCAAGACCCGTTTTCTTTACCGCCATTAACCCGCACTCCTTTCAATTATCTCTTTTGCAAGATTTACATAAGCCTTTGCACCCGTCGAACGGCTGTCATATTGCGTAATTGGCAGACCATGGCTCGGCGCCTCCGCCAGACGCACGCCCCTCGGGATGATCGTATTGTAAATTCTCTGATTTAGATTATTTCTCACATTCTCAATTACCTGCATGGAGAGATTTGTCCTCCCGTCATACATAGTAAAAACAACTCCATTGATTTCCAGTTTCGGATTTAATCTGTCTTTCACAAGATTGATCGTATAGATCAGCTGGCTCAATCCCTCCAAGGCATAATATTCACACTGTATGGGCACAAGAACCGAGTCCGCTGTCGTCATCGCATTAATTGTGAGAGTATTCAGAGACGGAGGACAGTCAATGATAATGTAATGATACCGTTTTCTGATCCCTGAAATGATATTACTCAATATGTAATTTCTGTCTTCCATGTCCATTGTCTCAATTTCAATACCCGCAAGATTTACATTAGCGGCAAGTACATCCAGATTTTCAAAGACATCTCTCTGGACACACTCATCAAAATCATTTTCCTGGATCATAAGCTGATAGACCGTAGTATCCAATTCATCCTTGTCAATGCCCAGGCCACTGGATGAATTTCCCTGCGGATCCATATCAATCACAAGAACTCTCTTATTTTGTTCAGCCAATGCTGCTGCAAGATTGATCGTCGTGGTAGTTTTTCCAACTCCACCCTTTTGGTTGGCAATCGCCATAATTTCACTCATAATAATCCCCATTCCGGAGCGCATATGCAACAAACAACTTCCATCACTCTGTGATCCCTTGTCTGCCATCAAAACTATTTGTGAGCGCTCCAAAAAATCAAAAGTCCATTCACAAATAGTGGTGCGAAAAATTAATACAACTGGCTAATTTTTCACACTAACCTCATTACTACCTATAGGGTATTATAGCACGGTTCTTTACATATTTCTACCTATTTTCAATAAATGTTTCACGTGAAACATTTTCGTGTAAAATCATATAATAATAAATTGTGGTTAAATAAATTATATGATATACTAGTACAACGAATACTAAATAACTGACATATTCGTTGTACTAGTGTAACATAATTGTAATCTATAACTTTTGAATAACAGGAGGCTATCTATGGATTTATTCGAATTGTGTGATCTAATTGAGTTACAAAATGATGTAATACATAAAGTAAAAAATTTTAACACGACCTATTGTCACGATGCGCTATCTTCTATGTGGAAAAAATTATTTTACAGAGATACATGGGATGAGGGTATACAGGAATTACAAAAGCAGTTCGGAGATGACCCGGACGGAATTAAAATTCTCACCTGCATCTTACACTGTTCTCTGCATACATTTGAATTATACAGGGAAAAAGGAATTGATAGGCAGATCTTCGTTGATACTGTAAAATTTCTCACCCGTTTTATTGAAGAACATAAAAAGATATATGGGTCTTACCGTTTTACATGGGCATGGTGGTTTCCAAGGCAATTAGCTTTACAAGAGTTTCGCCTTGGTGCCCTGGAATATGAATTTACCTCAAAGGATAACACCCTGCAAACTTTTATCCATATACCATCCGATGCCATTCTCGAAAAAAAACATTTACAAAATTCTTATTCACAATACAAAGAATTTGTGAGTCACTTTTTCCCTGAATATAAAAGTGCTGAATTGTATTGTGATTCCTGGCTGCTCGTACCAGCATTAAAGCAATTTTTAAATGAAAATTCAAATATTTTGTATTTTCAAAATAGCTTTGAAATTATTTCAGTAGACAATGAGAGCAGAGCATTTATGGACTGGCTATATCCAAATTGTGGCGAAGAATTTGATAAATTGCCGGAAAATACAGCTCTTCAAAGGAAAGTCAAACAATATCTCTTAGATGGTAGAAAAATTGGCTGGGCAATGGGGCGGTTAAAAAATTTTTAAACTAATAAGTTAATAGTCTTATAAATAGTAATGTTTCACGTGAAACATTGCTATAGAGGCTGTTTTTTTACTTTACCCGCTTTTCTCGGATATCTCATATCTGTCAACCCCCTGTTTTCTATAAATAACAAATACCTCTTTTCATCCTGTCCTCTCAATTCAAACTCTTCCACCGTATCCAACCCAGCCGATAATTTTTGTAAAGCACTCTGTGACTCACTGATTTCCTCTCTAAATTTTCTTCCCTTATAAGAAACAAAATATCCACCAACCTTTACAAAGGGAATACAATATTCCAGGAGAACAGGAAGTTGTGCTACAGCCCGAGACACAGCAAAATCAAATTGATTTCTAAATTCCTTTTCTCTTCCATAATCCTCTGCTCTTCCGTGGAACAGCTGCACATGATCCAATCCAAGCTCTTCTTTTACCACCGATAAAAAATCAATTCGTTTTTTCAGAGAATCAATCAAAATATACTGGTGCTGTGGACTGAGAATTGACAGAACAATTCCAGGAAAACCTGCACCTGTACCGAGATCAATTATCTTTCCCCCTTCCTTTTTTTGAAAAATAGGACACCTCACCAAAAAAGCCGAATCGATAAAATGTTTCCATACGACATCCTCATATTCTGTGATTGAAGTCAGGTTCATTTTCTTATTCCAATCTATGAGCAACTGATAATAGCGCTGCAGACATTTTTCCTGTCCATCTGAAATTTCAATTTTTTTCTCTGCAAATATATCTTTCATTTTTCACCTTCACTTTCACGAATTTTGTACTGTTCCAGATAGACCAGAAGGACTGATATATCAGAAGGGGAAACCCCACTGATCCGGGCTGCCTGCCCCACAGAATCCGGCCGGATATCTGTCAGTTTCTGAATTGCCTCAAGACGGAGACTGCCAATAGCGGAGTAATCAATATCCGCCGGAATTTTTTTCTTTTCCAGTTTATGAAAATGCTCCACCTGTTTCAACTGCTTTTTTATATATCCCTCATATTTGAGATTTATATTAACCTCTTCGGTCACTTCTGGCGGGAGGGATGGTCGTTCCGGATCAATGGGCTCTAATTTTTCATAAGACAGCTCCGGCCGCTTTATCAGCTCGGCAAGGGAACTTCCGCTTGTCAGAAATGTGCTGTTGTATTTTTTCAGCAACTGCTGTATCTGCTCTCCATTGCCGACAAATGTATTTTTGAGCCTTGTTATCTCCTCATGGATCCATTTATATTTTTTTTGGAATTGCTGATATCTCTCCTCACTGATCAGTCCAACCTCATATCCCAGTTTCGTCAATCTCTCATCAGCATTGTCCTGGCGCAGAAGAAGACGGTACTCTGCCCGGGATGTCATCATGCGGTATGGCTCATTCGTTCCTTTCGTTACCAGATCATCGATCAACACACCCACATATCCCTGTGAGCGGTCAATGATAATTGCCTCTTTTCCCTGAATTTTTCTAGCCGCATTAATTCCAGCCACAAGTCCCTGTGCAGCTGCCTCCTCATACCCGGAACTTCCATTTGCCTGCCCGGCGCTGAAAAGACCACTGATTTTCTTTAATTCCAAAGAAGGCAAAAGTTCAAGGGAATCAATGCAGTCATATTCGATTGCATAGGCATTTCTTACAATTTCAGCACGCTCTAATCCTGGCACACTGCGATACATCTCGATCTGGACATCCTCTGGAAGAGAACTGGACATTCCCCCCACATACATCTCGTTCGTATAAAGGCCCTCCGGCTCAATAAAAACCTGATGACGGTCTTTATCCGAAAACCTTATAACCTTATCTTCGATAGAAGGACAATAGCGCGGGCCCGTCCCTTTAATTACCCCAGAAAAAAGAGGAGAGCGATCAATATTATTCCGTATGATTTCGTGAGTAGTCTCATTCGTATAAGTGAGCCAGCACCGGATCTGCTCCCTCTCTAAATCTTCCGATTTGTTTGTAAAAGAAAATGGTACGATCTTTTCATCGCCAGACTGAGGTTTCATTTTAGAATAGTCAATAGTATTGCCATC
The DNA here is from genome assembly GCA_947631755.1 of uncultured Lachnospiraceae bacterium. Taxonomy (GTDB): domain Bacteria; phylum Bacillota; class Clostridia; order Lachnospirales; family Lachnospiraceae; genus Eubacterium_F. The sequence continues at coordinate 44,600 of CANRMO010000001.1, forward strand.
AATCCGGGCGGGGGTGCCTGTCTTAAAACGGCGGATTTTCAATCCCAGCTCTCTGAGAGAATCGGACAAATAATTAGCGGACTGTAGACCGTTTGGCCCAGTGTTATTTGAAACCTCCCCCGTAATGCAGCGGGCTTTGAGATAAGTCCCCGTACAGAGCACGCACACTTTACAGCGGTATATTGTACCGGTATGCGTCTGGACTCCTGTGAATATATTATCTCTCACAAGTATTTTTGTCACCTCTCCCTGCTTTATCGTTAGATTTTCTGTGTTTTCCAGAACATTTCTCATAGACTGGCTATAAGCCTTCTTGTCCGCCTGGGCTCTTAAAGAGTGGACGGCGGGGCCCTTTGACCGATTCAACATTCTGGACTGGATAAATGTGCGGTCAATATTTTTTCCCATCTCTCCCCCGAGAGCATCCACCTCTCTCACCAGATGTCCCTTTGAGGTTCCCCCCACATTGGGATTGCAGGGCATCATTGCAATACTGTCAACACTCACAGTAAAAAGAATTGTTTTCATCGAGAGGCGTGCCAGGGCAAGAGCCGCCTCACAGCCGGCATGACCGGCACCGACAACAACTGCATCATATTTTTCTTCTATCCGTTCATTACTCATCTAAAGTCTCCCCTTCTATTTTCCCATACAGAAATCTTTAAATATTTTATCAATAATATCCTCTTCCACCGTCTCCCCAATAATCTTGCCGAGAGCCTCGTAGGCATTGCACAGATCAATAGCATACAGATCCTCCGGCATACCATCTTCTATACTCTGCATAAGCTGAGCCAGGCTCTCCGCCGTATCCGCCAGACATTCCTGCTGTCTCGCATTTGTAATATATATATCGTCATGATAAGATATCTGCTCTCTCAAAAATTGATCCTTGAGATACTGTTCCAGCTCTTCCAGCCCCTCAGACGTCTTTGCAGAAAAACAAAAAATCTTTTTGTCCGATAAAATATGACTCACCCACTCCTCAGACTTTGCTTTTTTGCATCTCTCTGAAAACATATCCGGGTCCATCGCTATATTGCCGTCCTGTCTGTCACACTTATTGAGAAGAATCACACCATTCCGGTCAGCAATCTCCTCCATCACATAAAAATCTTCCTCCGTCAGCTCTTCCGTGGAATCAATCATACATATGATAAAATCCGCTCTCTCTATTGATTCTTTTGCCTTATTGATCCCAATTTTCTCAACCTTGTCATCACTGTCTCGGATTCCGGCCGTATCGATCAGACGGAGAAGAACTGAACCAATTTTTATATCTTCCTCAAGAGTATCCCTTGTCGTTCCCGGAATATCCGTGACAATCGCTCTCTCTTCCCTAAGGATACAATTCAGTAAAGAAGATTTTCCCACATTCGGCCTGCCAACAATCACCGTATAAATACCATCCCGGATAATTCGTCCATTCTGGCTGTTCTCCAGCAGATGATTCACTTCTCTCTGTAGATTAAAAACATGTTTCCCAAGCCTATCCGAAAAACCATCCAGAGAAATATGTTCCGGGTCATCCAGCGCAGCTTCCAGATAAGCAGTGTCCTCCAATAAGATCTCCCTCAACTCTACAATCTTCTTCCTCACACTTCCCTTTAACTGAGTCAGAGAATTTTCCAGAGAAATTTTACTCTTTGACTGAATAACGTCCATGACAGCCTCCGCCTGAGAGAGATCAATCCTTCCATTCAAAAATGCCCTCTTTGTAAATTCCCCCGGCTCGGCTATGCGCACCCCGGCCCTGTTCAGACATTCCAATATCAACTGGCATATCATATGTCCGCCGTGACAGTGTATTTCAACTACGTCCTCTGCCGTATAACTGCGCGGTGCTCTCATAAGCAGCACAAGAACCTCATCGAGCAGTTCATTTTCAAAATTTCTTATAAAACCGTAATGGACTGTGTGGGTCTCAAAAGATTTCAGATCAATATTTTTTCCTTTTTTATCAAAAAAAACACGGCTGACATATTCCACAGAACGGTCTCCGCTGACCCGGATCACACTAATACTCCCGTCCCCGGAAGAAGTGGCAATAGCCGCCACGGTATCTCCATAAAACATATAAACCTCCAATTTTTCATATTATAAAAGGCCGAATGAGGAACTATAAAAATGTCCCTGGAATTCGGCCTTTCACACCAATTTTCACAGAAAAAACAAAAATTTAATTTTCTTCTCTCTCTTCTCTTCTCTCACCATAAGGCCTTCTCCGGTCTCTGGAATAGTTGTTATTGCGCCTGTGGTAATTATTTCTTCTCGGTAGCTCAGAGGCGTGTTCCCGGTTCAGTGTAATCACCACTTTGCGGTGTGGCTCATCGCCCTCGCTGTGGGTATCCACGTATTTGTCATCCTGCAGAGCTGCGTGGATGATCCTTCTCTCATAAGG
>CANRMO010000002.1 GCA_947631755.1 uncultured Lachnospiraceae bacterium
CGACAGCCAGTCACAGCAGACACTGGCTGACACCCTCCAGCCATCCGAGCTGATCAACCCGGAAGATATTCTGATCGACCAGGAAAACGTAACGGATCTTGAACAGGCGATCGAACGCCATCTAAGTCCTTTCGAACAGTCTGTAGTCCGGCTGTATATTGACGGGAACCACTACCAGCAAATCGCACATATCCTGGGGAAACCGGCTAAATCAGTAGATAATGCCCTCCAGAGGGCAAAAAAGAAATTAGAAAAAGCTGTTAACGGGATTTGAACCCGTGACCTCCGCCTTACCAAGGCGACGCTCTACCACCTGAGCTATAACAGCAATGTAAGATAAAATTTCATTTCAAATAATGTTGCCTTACGAGTTAATATTGTATCAAAATAACCGAACTCTGTCAACTCAAAAATGCAATTGGAGGGAACACATGAAAAAAAATTCACGGACAAAACTGCAGATCATTCTTGCCCATACCTTTACCTACTTTAATATGTTGAACATCGCCCTGGCGGGACTGATCATATTGTCTGGCCAATATAAAAATATGCTCTTTCTCGGAATTGTCATCTCAAATTCCCTGATTGGCATCATTCAGGAATTAAAAGTAAAAAAACTGATCGATGCACTCACGGTTATGACAACGGACAAGGCAAGGCGCATTGACAGCGATGGAATTACAGAAATTCCCATCGAGGATCTCCGAATTGGTGACAGGATCCGGCTCACTGCCGGCGACCAGATCGCTGCAGACTGCACCGTTATCTCCTCGTCCGGCATGGAGGTAAACGAATCCCTTCTCACAGGAGAATCTGTCCCGGTACTGAAAAAAGAGGGAGATTTCCTGTACTCCGGCAGTTTTATCACAGCCGGCAGCGGCGTCGGAAGTATTGTCCACACCGGTGAATCGAACTACGCCGAACAGCTTATAAAAAAGGCGCGCACAAAAAAGCGTGCCTCCTCTGAGATGCAGGACGCCATCAAACGAATCATCCGATATGTCAGCTATGTCATCATTCCTATCGGGATACTGCTGTTCTTTGTCCAGCGCTTCCGCGCAGGGGAAACCATCTCAGACTCACTGGTCAACACCGTGGCCGGTGTGCTCGGCATGATCCCGGAAGGCCTTGTCCTTCTCACCAGTGTCTCCTTTATACTCGGTGTGGGCCGCCTTGCCAGAAAGCGGGCACTGGTGCAGGAAATGGAGGCCATAGAGGCACTGGCCCGGGTAAACGTGCTCTGCCTCGATAAGACCGGCACTATCACCACCGGCGAGCTCAGAGTGGAACGGGTTATCCCCTGTGGATCCACCACAGAGGCAGAGACCGGTATCCTGATCTCTGGCATACTCAGCGCCTTCTCGGACAGAAATACGACGTCTGAGGCCCTGCACGCCTATTTCCCCTCCAAAACTGACTTATGCGTGACTGACAGCATTCCTTTCAGCTCCCGCCGCAAATACATGGGTGCGGCATTCCGGGACAGAGGAAATTATGTCCTGGGAGCCCCAGATATCCTCTGTGCCACAGAAAACGGAACTGAGGATCTGCTTCGCCGGGCAGACTCCTACGCATCCGAAGGCTACCGCGTATTACTGCTCGCCTCCTGCCGGAATCTCGCAGATACACCGGGAAAATTGCGGGAAATCACCCCTCTGGCTATGATTCTCCTGACGGACTGCATCAAAGAAGATGCGGCAGACACGTTCCGCTTTTTTACCGGCCAGGGAGTGAACATCAAAGTCATCTCCGGGGACAATGCCGCCACCGTATCCTCTGCCGGAATGCGGGCCGGAATCCCCGGGGCACAACATTACATCAACGCTCCCTCTCTCCCGGAAGACCCGGAAGAACTCCAGAGTGTGGTAAATAAATACTCCGTTTTTGGCCGGGTTTCACCGGAAATGAAACAGTCCATCATAAAGGCTCTTCAGGCCAGCGGAAATGTCGTCGGCATGGTGGGCGACGGCATCAATGATGTGCTGTCCCTCAAAGACGCCGACTGCGGAATCGCCATGGCAAACGGTGCTGCTGCTGCCAGGCAGAGTGCCCACATTGTGCTCATGGATTCTGACTTCTCCTCCATGAAAGATATCGTGAGGGAAGGCAGGACCGTCATTGCCAATATCGAAAGGGTCAGCTCTCTTTACCTGACAAAGACAATTTATTCCGTCCTCTTGTGCCTGTTATTCACCGTCCTCGGAAAAACCTATCCCTTTATCCCGATCCAGTTAAGCCTGATCGGCGGCACCGCCATCGGCATCCCGAGCTTTCTGCTGACACTGGAACGCCACGAAGAAGTCACTTCTTCCGGTTTCCTGCGGCATGTTCTCCGGTTCTCTCTGCCCGCCGCCGTCACCCTCACACTTTCCCTCATCGCCATCCAGTTTGCCGGAACTTCCCTGCACTGGGACGATGCAGTAGTCAGCACACTGAATGTTTTCACCGGGGGAGCTGTCAGTATCGGCCTTGTAGTCGCTGTTTGCCGGCCTTTAAACAGGCGCCGGGCCATTCTGTGCATCGGTATCACTGCACTGTTTTTGGGGGCGCTGCTTCTCTTCCCGGGATTTTTCAATGCCCTTCCTCTGCTGTGATATGGGTGGAAATGATGGGTGTCCCGATTTTCATTATGTATCTTTCTTATTTCTCTTTTCCTTGGTTATTATCCATCTTCTCAGTACAAGGTTAATATATTGGCTGAGAGACCGATCGTCGTCCTGCGCCAGTTTTTTGCACTTTTCAAGGATATCTTCATCAAGAGAAACGCTCACTTTTTCTTTTAATGGTTTTTGATTCATACCCCTTACTCCTTGTTAGCAGTTTCTGCTACTTTATACTTTATTATTGTAGCTTATTTTTATAAATGATATATTAAAATAGTACAAAGTAACACAAAGTAGGAATCAAAAACAATGTTGACAGACTCCATAAAGATTACTTCCTATCTAAGAAAAAGGTTATAATGTAATCGAGTCAGAACATTATGTAAACTACAGAAACTAAGTGAATGATCAAAGGAGATGTATATCATGGATTTTGAAGAACTTGAAAAATGTAAACGAGTCAATTGTATATTGTTTTACATCGCATTCATCCTGTATGTTTTGGCTTCTGGATGCATAATTGCCGCAGTATTATTACTTATGTGATATAAAACAGACACATTCGTAATACTCCAGAATCTCAAAAAGAGAAGCACGATCGATGAATGGGTTCTGGCCGACATCTTTAAATTGTTTATATTATATCACATGTTCTTTCTGCCTGCAAGGGTAAATTTATAGAATATGGAAAAAGATAGACAGTCTGCAGAGTTCAGACTTATTATAAACAAGATGTACGGCCAGCCCATTTTCTACTTAGGAACCATTTAAAAGTTATTTCGTGACAGTTCCTTATTTTCTTCCAGGAGGCAGACCGCCTGGGAAGAGATCCCCTGCTCCTCTCCTGTAAAACCAAGGCCTTCTTCCGTCGTTGCTTTCACATTTACCCTGGATACATCTGTCTGCAGCGCATCGGCAATATTCGCCCGCATCTGATCAATATACGGCCGCATCTTCGGCCGCTGGGCTATGATCGTAGCATCGATATTACCGACCCGGTATCCGGCCCCTCTGATCAGCTCCCCCACATGCTCAAGCAGGCGGATGCTGGAAATTCCTTTATAAGCCGGATCAGTGTCCGGAAAATGCTTTCCGATGTCCCCGAGGGCTGCCGCCCCCAGAAGGGCGTCCATAACTGCGTGAAGCAGCACATCCGCATCCGAATGGCCCAGCAGTCCCATCTCGTGTTCCATTTTTACGCCGCCTATCACCAGATCCCTCCCGGGTACCAGGCGGTGCACATCATAACCCATTCCTACTCTCATCTTGGCCTCCATTCTATATTTTGCGACAAACCAAAAAACCCTGGAGAACATCTGTCATCTCCAAGGTTTCACAATAGCGGGAACTGGATTTGAACCAGCGACACCACGGGTATGAACCGTGTGCTCTTGCCAACTGAGCTATCCCGCCATCTAAACTGCCAAGGCAAAAACCCTGACATATATAATAAGTATCCAATAAAAAGATACTTGAATGGGACCTATAGGGCTCGAACCTATGACCCTCTGCTTGTAAGGCAGATGCTCTCCCAGCTGAGCTAAGATCCCAGACGCGCTATAAACGCGACTTCTTTATTATAACAGATAAGAACACATTGTCAATAGTTTTTTTAAAATTTACAGTTTAAATTTCCCGACCTCTTCCCCGAGCCGGTCCGCCACATCTTTGTCTGAATTTGCCTCGGAATTGATATTTTTCATGTTTTGAGTCAATGTTGTTGCGACCTCTGTGACACTGACAAGCCCCTTCGTGCTCTCCTCCACAGCGATACTAACCGCATCTACTGCCTCCTTGATATTGTCGATGTTCGCGCGCAGCTCCTGGCTCTCAACGGCAAATTCCTGCATCGTCTCACTCAGATGGCCCACATCCATCTGATAATTTTTGCTGTTATCCAAAAGTAACTCATATCCGTTCATCGCTGTCTCATTCATGAACCGGATCATCTGTTCCGATTCCTCTGCCAGCTCATTGACAGCATTGATCACCTCTTTGCTCACCCGCTGGATCTCCTCCGCTGTATTTGCCGAATTTGCAGCGAGGGCACCGATCTCCCCGGCCACCACAGCAAAGCCTTTGCCCGCCTCGCCGGCCCTGGCCGCCTCAATATTTGCATTCAGCGCCAGAAGACTGGTCTGGTCCGTAATATTGATGATCTCCATCGTAAGGGCATCAATCTTCTCCACAGCCCGGGATTGCTCAATCTTCTCATTTACAATCTCCGACATCTCACGCGCGCGCTTTGCCGCGTCCTCCCTGTCATGCTCTGCCTTCCGGTAGATCTCCTGTACTTTTTTACATGTTCCATCAGACATGGTGCTCTCAGAAGAGGCTTTTTTTGCAATGGAAACCGCCGTGTCATCAATCGCCCCAACCGAATCATTTACTTGATAAAGGGACGCACTTGTCTCCTCCATGGCAGCGCTCATCTGCTCCATCGTGGAGGACACATCTGCAATGCCGTCCTCTGCGCTTGCAAGGCTCTCAACCACCGCCCCGGTCGAATCACCCAGCTGCACAGAATTCTGGGAAATATTTAGCATGATCCCCCGTATATATTCCAGGAGGACATTTACATTCTCTGCGATCAGCTCCATTTCGTCACCGGAACGAATGTCCAGTTTCTGTGTCAGGTCGCCCTCATTGTGTACGAGATCATAAATTTTCGCGTCAACTTTCCTCAGACTTTTCATAATACTGCTTATGATCAGGCTCAATATCAATATTGATACAACAACACAGATCACAGAGATCTGGATGATGCTCCTGCGGGCAGCCACTATCCTCTCCCGGACATAAGAGGCATCGTAATCACAGCCCAGTATAGCGATCACCTTTCCCGTACCATCGCTGATGGGAAGATAGGCAGAGATCAGATCCCCGTCCTCTGTGTGGTCAATAAAGTCCTGAACATACCCTTCCCCCTCAAACACCTGCGAAAATTCAGAATAAGGATATTCAAATGCTTTCCCAAAATCACTCTCTGATTCTGTATCATCGGTAGAAATACCATACTGCAGCTTTGTCTTATCGTTTGAGTAGAGCGTATACAGATAGGCGATCCCGCATGTCTTTTGCACCTTTTTCATTGCATCCAGCAGCGCTTCGCGCTCCCCCTCCTGCGATGTACCTGAGTGGATCCCCGCCAGCACATCGCCGTCGATCATAGAGTTTGCCACAGAAGCCGCCATCGCCGCCTCCTCAACTCCCATATCAACCAGGCCCGACTCAACCCGGTGATAACCATTCCACCCCAGAATAATGCACAGCGCCAGAAGCAATAGGCCGATGGGAATAGATATCTTAAAACGTATGCTCAGTCTCCTCACTCTTCTTTTATTTTCTTTCATTTCTTCTTCCTCCTTTATTGCTGTGCCCATTTATAAATTCAAATATCAGTCCCAGTAACTCATTCCCCCAAAAGCTCCCCTCATGGGGAGCGCCCTCCACTGTGACAAAACTGACGTCCACCCCAAGCTGCTCCAGCTTATCACAGAGATCCACACTCTGGCGATAGGGAATCAGAAGATCGGCATCGCCATGCGCGAGGAAAATCGGCGGCAGTTTCGGGTTCTCTCCCCGGCGCAGCCACTCCTCCGCCACATAGCAGGGACTCATCTCCCTTAGGACTTCCATTTTCTCTCCGGGATCCCGGCCGGCGGCCAGCGCAGTAAACACATCTTTCAACTCCGCATCAACCCCGGCGTCCTGTTCCGATTCCACAAGATCGGCTGGCGGAAAACAGGCCACACAATAGTCCGCTCTCTCTGAATAGCCGCCCCACTCTTCCGTCTCATACCGCTCATTTCCCTCTGTCATAACTGTGAGCAGAGACAGGTTGCCCCCGGAGGATGTCCCCCAGATCCCCACCCGTTCCGGGTCAATGGCGTACTCAGCAGCATGGGCGCGCAGAAAGCGCAGCGCAGTCTTCACATCCTGTAAACAGGCCGGGAACGGATGTCCCTCCATGGCGTTGCGGTGGGTAATCGTAGCCACTACATATCCTCTCGCCGCCAGCATGCCAAGCTGGGGCATCTGGGCCCACACATCCGGGAACGTCCAGCCTGATCCCTGCACAAACAAAACAGTGGGATAAGAGGGTGTCACGCCCTCTCTATCCCACCATGGACCAACAATATGCATTTTCAGTTCTACGCCGCCTGCCCGGGAATACACAATATCCGGCAAAACTTCTGCCAGGCCACCAAGGTTTGTATTCGCTGCAATTGTCTTTTTATATCCCATAATACACAATCTCCGTTTCCAGTCCATTTATGGACGACTCGCACCCACCCGCTTTGCCCAGAATGGCACACCCTTATCCGACATGCCACAGAGGCCGATCGTTGGCTGATTCTTTTCTGAATCCCACACTGCTGTCACATGGGCAGTATCCACATGCGGCCCATATGTTATGGTCACTCTGTTATTCTCATAGCTCCATTTCCCCTGAATAGAACAACACTCATAGTAGTCATTCTCATCTTCCAATTTCATGGGCACTGCCGTCTGGATTCCCTGCGGCAAGGCAGAGATCAGATTTATGCGCTCATAGCGGCCCTCCAGCAGATCTTTCGGAATCTCCTGGTCTATCTCCCCGCTGTAGGGTTCAGGCGACAAAAATGGCCATCCGTCATCCGTCCAATACATCTTGCGGACCTGCATAGTAGAAATCTCTGGCACGCCGGTAAAATTCTTTTCGCGTATGTGACAGACCAGATACCAGGAACCGTCTTTATCGTGAAGAACAGAATTGTGCCCCGGCGCCATGTAAGAAACTCCGTCATTCCAGCAATAACCACAAAACAACATCTGCCCAATGCTGTTGTCCTCATCTGTGAGATCCGTCAGCTCTCTGCCGTTGCGGTCTACAAAGGGGCCCAGTACCGACCTGCTCCGCCCCACCCGGACCTGATAATCCATCTTTAATGAGCCATAGGAGACAAAGAGGTAATAATACTTCGTATCGGGATGATATACCATATATGGCCCCTCAATCGCCGTACTCAGCCAGGACGGACGGCAGGCCAGACATTTCCCGACGCCCTCTTCCGCCGCCAGGCCGGTTTGCGTATCCAGTTTCAGCGCATGGCAGCCGCCCCAGAAAGAACCATATATCATATACATCTCGCCCGTCTCGGCATCTGTGATAATATTGGCATCGATCGCGTTGGTGGACAGGTCGCTGCTCGTCTTCAGCACAATTCCCCTGGGGACAAAGGGACCCTCGGCATTGTCAGCCACCGCCAGAAAAATACAAGACTGCTGCACGCCCCATGTGGAGTTGGAACAGTACAGCCGGTACTCATCCCCTACTTTCACAATGTCCGGTGCCCAGATATCTTTCCCTCCGGTCCACTCCTCTGCCTCTTTGGGCGGATGCTCTACCACCTTTCCCACATACTCCCAGTGGACCAGATCGGCAGATTTCTGACAAACTGCCCCGGTGCCGTAAATGTAATAATTGCCGGAGCATTCATCCTGATAGACCGCCGGGTCATGAGTATACCACAGTCCAAGCTTTGCGGGATCCGGCTTCTCTTTCTTCTTCTCCCTGTCTTTTTTCGGCACAGGTTTTGCCGGCTGTTTCGGCGGCTCTTTTGGGTACTGAATCCGTGTGTCCATAATCCTCCTCCAATCGCACACATCCATATAGTAAGTTTACATTTTATGGTATGAGTATATCACATTCCACCATCAAAGTCCAGAAATAGGAAAAAATCCCAAAAAATAATAAACAGATGATCACCAATTTTTATGCGGACAGCGCCCTGTCTCTGCGGCGGCGCGCAGCTCCACATAACAGCCGCAGGCGCCGCAGGTGCCCTCATTCAGCAGATCGCACTGTTTACAGACAGATAAGCGATGCTCATACACGGCATCGCTCACTCTGTCTGCTTCCTTTATAGCTGATTTATATTTCTCGATCATTTCCCGGTCCTGCTCCGCCATCTCACGGAGCAGGCATTTTTTGCATATCTTTTTCATTTTCAGCTCACGCGGATCTCAACTACACTGTTCTTTGGCATAACAAATGAAATGCCGCTCTCAGATACATTACAGCCATCGAAATCTCTCTCTTCCACCTCTTTCGGGGCATCAAATGTATTTTTTGCATGCATATCGGGATGTGTGACAATCTTCGCCTCTCTCAACTGATGTCCCTTGTTGGCGAACTGAATGTCAATCTCCTCAGATGCTTCGATGGAGAGATTATTCAGTGTAACCGTGATCACACCGTCCCCGTCCATTGACACAGATTCTGTGATCTTTGGCACATTCCATTTTTCCGGCCCGATGTTGTCAATGCCAGTCACCGCGCTCTGCAACAGGTCTGCCCCCTGATGATAACGGTACATATGCATCACGTGATAAGTCGGCGTTTTGATCATCTGCTCTCCCTCGGTCAGTAACACGGCCTGCAGCACATTGACCATCTGGGCCAGCGCGGCCATTTTCACGCGGTCACAGTGCTTATTGAATATATTTAATGTGATCCCGGCTATCAGCGCATCCCGCACTGTATTCTGCTGATATAAAAATCCAGGATTTGTCCCCGGTTCACACGTATACCAGGATCCCCACTCATCCACGGACAACCCAATCTTCTTCTCCGGGTCATACTGATCCATGATAGCACTGTGCCCCTGTATCAGCTCTTCCATATATAACGCCTTGTTCAGAGTCTTGTACCACACCTCGTCATCAAAATCTGTGGCACTGCCCTTGATCTCCCAGCCCTCTGGATGAACATAATAATGCAGGGAAAGATAGTCCATAAAACCGTGGAACTGATCTTCTGTGTTGGCAAAGGCTGTCTTCAATACTCCCTCTGTCCAGTAATAATCGTCCACATTGGCCCCGCAGCACACCTTTTTGATCGGATGCTTCTTATCATAATTCCTCACATAAGTCTGGTAACGGCGGTACTCATTGGCATAGTGTTCCGGGGTCATATTCCCCCCGCAGCCCCAGTTCTCGTTTCCGACTCCAAAAAAGTCCACCGTCCACGGCTCTTCGCGCCCATTCTCTTTCCGCAGATCCGCCATGGGAGACACTCCGTTAAATGTCATGTACTCCACCCATTCTGACATCTCCTGCACTGTCCCGGATCCAAGATTTCCATTGATATAGTTTGTGCACCCGATCTGGCTGCACAATTCCATAAATTCATGGGTGCCGAAACTATTGTCCTCTACCACGCCGCCCCAATGGGTATTTATCATTTTCTTCCGGTTTTCCCTGGGGCCAATCCCGTCTTTCCAGTGGTATTCATCGGCAAAACAGCCTCCCGGCCAGCGCAGCACCGGCACTTTCAGCTCCTTCAGCGCTCCAACCACATCCGATCTCATACCATTGACATTCGGGATTTCCGAGTTCTCCCCCACATAAATCCCCTCATAGATGCAGCGCCCCAGGTGCTCAGAAAAATGCCCATACACCTCTGGCTCTATTCTGCCAATCTTCTTTTCCTCATTAATTACAAGTCTTGCCACAATTCTCCTCCTTAATTAATCATCATAAGAGAATACCGGACGCCCGTCCTCATCCCATCGAATTTTCATCAACATTGCATGTCTGTTAGGATTATACAGCGGATCACCCTCAATCTCAGCCTCCTTGCGGGCATGATAGACCATGATGTCATTCCCCTCTTCATCCACAGTAAATGAATTGTGCCCCGGTCCGTAAATCTCCAGCTCCGCATTCGTCTTCAAAACCGGATAGCGCTCCTTTTTCCATGACAGCGGATCCAGCAAATCGGAATCCAGATCAGCAGTCAGCATTCCCATACAATAATTGACTCCCGTATCACTGGCCGAATATGTGAGGAACAATTTGCCGTTATGCTTGATCACTGCCGGTCCCTCATTTACCCAGAATCCGTGGCGCTCCCAGTCATAATCCGGTGTGGTCAGGAGAACCTGGACTGTCTTTAATTTATATCCTGACTCCATTTCCCCTATATAGAGATTAGAGATCTGGGGGCCTACGCTCACTTTCTCAGCCCAGACATAATAATACTTTCCATTATTTTCAAATATTGTCGCATCCAGTGAAAATGCCTCAAAAGAGAATATATCCCCGTCTGCCCTCTGCATTTTCCCCTTTTCTACCCACTCATCGTTATAGGGATCCTGTCCCTGGCACTCCAGAACATAGGGGCGGATATTGAAGATATTTTCTGCCTCCCCGCCGGCATAATAAACATACCATTTGCCGAATAAATAATGAAGTTCCGGTGCCCATATATTGGCACTCATAATACCTGTCTCGTGTTTTCTCCAGATGTATTTCTCCTCTGCCTTGGCAAGTTCTGCCAGCGTCTTAGCGCGGCGCAGAATGATTCCATCATAAGCGGGAACGGACGCCGTAAAATAATACCATCCGTCCTTAAAAGATACATGGGGGTCTGCTCTCTGCAAAATCCAGGGTTCATTGTACTTCACTTCACTTTTTGCTGCCATAGTCCAGCCTCCTTTTTCAAGTATTGTTATGTCTTATTATAACCGCTGAGAAGAAAAAGGGCAAGGAATAATACCTTGCCCTCTCACAATTTTTACTGACTTTTAACGACACTGATTACGCATTGTCTTTAACCATCTGGTCATACTTCTGCGCCTCTTCGTCTGTGAGCACATTGTACCCGGAAGCACCGAAGTAGTTGATCATAGCAGTTGCATGATACCAGTTTGCTTTCTTTGTGGCCTCATCCACATAGTCAGCAGCCTTTCCTTTTCCGCCATCTACAATGTCATGGATACCGATGCTGTTGAAATACTCATTACAATAGTTCCAGTATCCTGCGATATTGGTCCATCCGTATGGGATTGGCTGCAGGCAGCTCTTGAAGTACTCCTGCCAGTGTGACTTATGAGTATCATCCATGCCCTTGCAGTACATCTCAATATAAGCGTTCCATACATCTTCGTTTGTGGTGATCGGAGCCGGCATTACATCATATTTCAGAGCCAGGCCATTTGCATTCACCTGAGTCTCATCATTGTAGAGCTCAATTCTTGTCTGCCATCCATCCTTGCCAAAGCTCATGAACTTCAACAGCTCATATGCCTCACGCGGATGCTGGCAAGATGTTGTCAGTCCGCCGAAGTCGATCGTAGCGATCGTGTGGTGGTCTGCAGACGCGTCTTCCTCGCTCACGGCAGGAACAACATAAGGAACGATATCAAGGTCATACTCCTCTTTGTAAGCCGGTGTGTTCCATGTGCCCTGGAATGTCCAGAATGCCTCCGTAAAGAGGGCAACGTGTCCAGAAGCGCCGCACCATGCATCAAAGTCACCCATCCAGTTCTCCATCTCCATCGTAGATTGCTGGGGAGCGATATAACCGCCCTGTTTCAGCTCAGCGAATTCCTGCTCGCCAATCGCCCATGCAGTCAGGTCGAAGTCTGTGCCGTCAAAGCCAAACTCTCCTTTGACATCCTGGGAAGAAGCGATACCATAATAGGAATCCAGTCTGTTGTAATAACCGCAGCCATAGTAAGCTTTACCGTCGGAAGAATCCTTAACTGTTGCCTTTTTGATCAGTTTGATCATCTGCTCCCATGTCCAGTCTCTCTTCGGTGCCTCAATGTTCAGTTTGTCAAGGCACTTGAGGTCAATATACATAACACCCGGGAAGAACTTAACCGGAACAGAAAATCTGTGCTGGGTTCCGAACATGCCGATCCCGCAGTCATTGATCGTAGAAGCGACCTCTTTTGTCTCAGGATCTGTATTCCAGAGTTCCGTGATATCTGCCAGCAGAGAGTTGCTGAGAGCAAAATCTGCATCGGAATACATGATAACATCTGGGGCATCCTGGTTATTTACCAGTGTCAGCAGTGTATCGTTATATGTGGCAACATTCTCATATATCGGGGTTACTTTAATGTTCGGGTACAGTTCCATAAAGCGGTCAGCCAGATATTTGACTGTCTCGTCCTGATCAAAATGGAAATATTTCAGTTCGATATTCTCCGTTGTCAGATCCTTAGCTTTGTGATACTTGATCCCGTGAAGCTCTACCTCCTCCACTTCACCCGATACTTTCATCGTGCTAGAATCCGGGACCGACGCCGTCTTACCGCCACCGCATCCCACAAGGCCGACTACCATAGTTAAAGTCAGTGCCAAAGCCAATAATTTCTTTCTCATTTTTTTTCCTCCTTTTTATTATTTATGGAATCTCCAATCAGCATAACACAATTATAACACAACTAATATAAAAGTTCTATAGTTTTGTGTAAAATTGCAAATTTCTTTATTCACCCGTGATACCTGTTCTGTCAATACTCTCAACAAAGTACCTCTGAAGAATAAAATACATCAGCATCAATGGGAAGATTCCCAGCAGGGTCGCGGACATATTTACTGCCACGCCCGCGTCTACTTTCTGTGCGCCCGCCGTGTCGTTCAGATCGTTGATACTTGTGGAGAACTTAATCAGCTGTATGACCAGAGTAGACCACTTGCTGTTCGTTCCTTTTCCCTGTACATACATCTGAGTCAGATACGACTCATTCCAATACCACACAAATGAGAACAGTCCGACGGTGATAAATGCCGGCGCCGCCGACGGGAGGGATATTCTGAAAAATGATTTAAAGTATCCGGCTCCGTCAATTTGCGCCGCCTCGATCAGTACCTTTGGCACCTGGCGGAAAAACTGCCAGAAGATCAGAATAAAGATCGGGGCATTCAAACCCTGGGCCAGTATCGCCGGAACAACAAATGCCCAGAGTGTTCCGAGGATACCGATCGAGGAATACAAGCTGTATGTAGCGATCATTGTAGCCTGGCTCGGAAGGATAAAGGTAAAGACAATCAGCCCCAATATCACTTTCTGTCCAGGGAACTCAAATCTCGCCAGCCCATATCCTACAATCGAACAGGAAATGAGATTGCATATAGTCGGCACCCCGGCAATGATAATGCTCATTCCCAGTGAGGGCCAGAAATTCATACTGGCCGCCGCAGTTTTATAGTTCTGGATCGTCACCGAGCTCGGCAGCCAGTTGACGGAGGAATCCAGCAGATCATCCAGCGTCATGAAACTCTTACTGAGCATCTGCAGGATTGGGTTCAAATACACAAATCCGATACAGATCAACAGTGCGTAGATACAGAATGGTTTCAGAAAGCCCTGATGATCCTTGGAACCCAGCATGAAACGACTGAATTTCTCTTTCGTGAATCTCGGCTGCTGCTTTGCCTGCTCTTTGGCCAGACGTTTAATTCGCTTTGCGTTTGCCTTCGATTCTGCTTTCGATCTTTTTTTGTCTCGCTGCATTTCTGTCACTCCTCCTTCTTATTTTCTTAATCTCACGCTGTTCGCGTTTCGCCTGTTTCTTCGCCTTTTTAACCTGTTTTGCGTATACGTCTTTCTTAGCCATAAACGCCAGGGCAAAGAGGCCGACAATCAGCACTTCTACCAGAGAGTACATCCATGCCATCGCTGACGCATATCCATAACCCTGCTGCTGGATACCACTGAACATGGACATCTTGATCATGCCAATGATATCATTCGTATCATTGTTAGAGATAAACACTACCGTGTAGACCAGATTCAAAAGAATCATCGGCTTGATCGTAGGCAGTGTGATCTTCCAGAAACATTCCCATCCAGAACCGCCATCAATCTTAGCTGCCTCATACATGGCCGGATCGATCTTCTGCAGACTTGACAGGAAGATCAGTATCTGTACACCGGAATACCAGAGTATCGTGATCATATTTTCAAACAAATCCGATATCGGACTGGCCAGCGCACTCGGCAGGAAACTCTCAATCGCCCCTGTGATCGTCTGCACATCCAGTGCGGTAATACTTGCTGTGTCACCCTCATTCAGAATGGACATGATCGGCCCGCTCACGATAATAACCGGGAGGAAGAAGATCAGACGCATAAAACCTTTTCCCTTAATCTTCTGATTCAGCATGATAGCAATCATCAGGGCAAATACTACAATGACCGGCACAGAGATGATCGTCGAGACGACATATCCGATCAGTGATGTCGAGAAATCCGGGTTTGCCGTCAATATCTCTGTGTAATTCCCCTGCCCCAGATATGTAAAGTTCTTTCCGAGAGGAGTGATCCGGATATTGTGCAGGGAATAGTAGAACGACTGGAACATCGGCACGATCAGAAATGCCAGCGCTCCGATTATCCACGGCGTCACAAAGATAAGCCCTACGATTGCGTCACGCCGCGCCAGACGGCCCGCTTTAATTTTTACCTTTTTTTGTTTTTTCTCTTTTTTGCTCATTCAGCTTCACCTGCCTTATAGGACATTGCCCCTACTGTTATTCCATCCACTTCCTGATCACTGTCTGAATAGTTGACATATACCTTTACTCCGTTACTGTAAGTCACAACATTCACACCGTTATCCATGGATTCATGTTTTACAATGTTCGCATCCCCGAGTTTATCATTCAATTCCCTCAGCTCTTTGTCGTACTGCACAATAGCGTCTTTATAAGTAGTGTACTCTGTACTGTACAGGTCCGAGGAATTCGTATAGATCAGCGCTGAAGAATTTTTTTGTGTGATATAGAAAGATGGGAAAACACCCGCCTCTGCCATCTGCAGCAAAAATTCCTGCTTGTTTGCCTCGAAGTTTATATAATTGGAATACATGGGAATGATCCCTTTCAGCACCATGGACACAAATGGAATCTCTTCATCCACATACAGATACTTAGAAGATCCCAGCGGCATATCGAGGAATGCATCTGTGTTTTTCCAGAGATATGCACTCGGCTGCTCCATAACAAAATTGGTGTCGGCATCTGCGCCCGCACACGCATTTGCATAAGAATCTGCCGTATCCATTCTCGTATAATATTTCCCCTGGAAATTATAGGAGAATATCGTGTTGCTGATCCCCGCCAGCGCCAGATTATGGATATCCTTGGCCGCAGCCGACTTGATCAGCCCCTGCAGATTGGAAGCAGATTTATTCGGGGTCAGATACTCAAATGTGCGGTATACCTCTGCCCAGATCTCCTCTTCCATGGTCTGTTTTGTGACCTCTTTTATCGTGTTGAAACTGTAAAGATTTGTCTTAGGATTCAGTCTCATCGCGTCGTTGTACAAATATATATTGTAATTGGAAGACGCCGCATTTTTGATCAGATCGGTCAGTCTTGATGTCCCCCCGATGTGGCCGTCCGCCTTATATTTCGTAATCGGAAGGTCATACAGGCCGCCTTTCTGCCATCCTTTATACACACTGAGCAGGCTGGAAACACCGGCTGACTGCAGTTCTTTATAAATATTCTCAATATCCTCCGTCGTTGTCATCGTAACCGCTCTCGTCCCGAGAAGGAATTTTTCGCGGTCAGTGCCGAGGAAATCCACTCTTGACTTAAATGCCGCATCTTTCTTTTCAATCAGTTTGTTTTTCAACAGATAATCGCGATATTTAACCGCCATCGCCGAATAATTGGCCTCATCACCGGACAGCAGCATATACCGTACCTGAAGATCCGAGTGAGAGCGGTTTGCCTCTGTGCTCGGCACGGTGGAACCGTCTGTACTGACAAGCTGATTGTATATATCACGGACTTTAAATCTCGCAAAACATCTGTTGTAGTTCAAGTTGTTTGCGCCATTGGGATCCGCTACAATCTCCGCTCTCTTCTCACCCTTTTCCACGATAGCAAAAAATCCGGTTCCCTCTTTCGTGTGTGCCATTCCAAATACAGGAGCGATAATTGAGTTTGCGTCCTCCTGCATATCAATCTCTTCCCAGAGGTAAGATTTTGTATCCGACTCGGGGAATCCCGCATCTTTTCCGTAAACCATCTGGGAGAAACCAGTGTTGTACCGGCCCTCTTTGTTATCCAGATTGATCAGTGCGCCATTGCCGTCCGGGATGAGCATATAGCCCTCCTCTTCGCCCAGATAACTGTAATTCATAAAGGGGAACGGCGCAATGGTGGAAATATAAGTTCCCTCTTTGTTCTCCACAATGGAATCATCCGGAATGGTCACAATCAGCTCTTCCCCATCCAGCTCAACATTCATCGTCAGGCCGAACTGATACTGTTCAAAGAAGATCTTAACTGAAAATCCTTTATCCGTCATTGTGTAAGTCGTCGTATTCGGTGTGCTGTTCATGTCAACCTGGTAAGTATTCTGGTTGTTCATGATCGCATAGATGACAATTCCTGACTTCATATAAGAAACAAATTGCTTATTGCTCGTGCCGTCATCTTTCTCATCACTCAGAGTAGTCTCGATAATCTTGCCAGTCTTTTTGTTCTCGAGCATGACGGAGAGACGTTTCTCATACAGATACATCTTATAGCTGTCATTCTCTGTCACCAGTTTATAATCGTCTTTTGTGATCCAGTCCGACTCCTTTATCTTTCCGGCAGCCGGTGCCTGTTCCTCTTCCTCGGCGGCCGCGTCCCCGGCAGTTCCGCCCTCAGCCGTACCCGCTGCCGGATCTGCCGCCGGCTCAGCCGACGCCGTTTTTGGAACAGCCGGAGCCCATATTACTGCCAGTACCAGAACAAGGACCAGTGCTATTGTTTTTTTCCATCTCTTACATGCCAATCCGATACACCGCCTCTCCGAATATTTCTGCAATAAAGCTGAATACCTGTGACCAAAGTACATATATAATGAATATCAGCAGTGCCACGATCAGGATAGTAAATGCCGTCAGGCCTATAATCTTCAGGGTTTCTTTTCCTGTATAATTATTTACCTCCTTTATTGCAAGTACTACCAGTATCGCAGTCCATACATACATAACTACCTCTACCAGTGTAATGAGGAACTGCTCATTCCAGGTCAGAACGTGTGACAGGGCAAAACTCAGCGGAGTAAAGCAGATGTACGGCATAAGGCTGTAACAGAAATATGTATAAATCTTCTTTACCGTGCCCTCGCCTTCATTAATAGTACATACCAGGTAATTGCACGCGGTCAGCGCTATGATCACAATGAGGATAGTTCCG
Source organism: uncultured Lachnospiraceae bacterium (assembly GCA_947631755.1). Lineage (GTDB taxonomy): Bacteria > Bacillota > Clostridia > Lachnospirales > Lachnospiraceae > Eubacterium_F. The sequence goes on from CANRMO010000002.1 coordinate 17,589, forward strand.
ATATCGGTAAAGAACTCGTATCTTCCCTCCCGGATCGTCTTCTGGAGAAAGCCGCACATATACTTATTAATGACATATTCAATCATGAACACAACCAGCAAAATACTCGGTGCGCTCCAGGACGCCCTGCCCTCTCTCGCAATTCCGTAAGAGCCGTCAAAAGGATGCCTCATAAAGTATCCCGCGTACATAACATTTGAGATCAACCGGTTCTCTTTCATTTTCTTTTTCAGCGTGCGCACGCCCTCAAGGATTCCTTTTTTCCGGTCAAAGTATGTGATGACTTTGAAAAGGATAAAGAGCGCCACGATAATCAGCAAAGCCGCCACAATATTTCTCTTGAGCCAGTTATTCCGGATCTCCCAGAACGCATCCGAATATCCCTCGTCGTCTTTTGACAGGCGGGCATATCTCAGCGCCTCGTCATAATTCTCTTCCTGGAAATACGCGCGGCCCATAGCCTTATTTGCATAGTCAAACATACTGTTCATCTGCAACACTTCTGTCAGCGGCTCACGGCTCTCTGTATAGCGTCCGTTTGCATACAGATTCAGAGCTGTATGGAGCTTTCCGGTAAACTCACTCTGCTGATAGACCTGTATACTGCCCGCCTCAGCGTCCAGGACGTAAAGCTCGTTTTTCGAGCCGACCTGAATGCTGGTAGCCTGGGTGGCAAGTCCGATCCGCTGTTTTCCATCGTCTTTTGCCCCAAATACATACAGGGGTTCGCCCTGGTTATTGTACTCGTAAATATAACCGTTCGCAGACAGCACATATACGTTGTCATTGTTTCCCACTGCGACAGCTGCCGGTGTATCATCGTAAAAATCGTTCCTCTTCTGAATCATATTTATGCCGGCGATGTTCAGCCTCTTCAGAGTAGTCGATTTCTCACCGCGGGTTACCGTGTAGATCAAACCCTTTTCATCGATCGCAAGATTGTCGGGTGTGGAGGGGATATTGCTCACCCTTTTCGCCCTCTGCTCCGGCGTCGAAATTGCGCGGTAGATAATGTCCTGCAATGTCGTCGATGTGAAGTTGGTTCCGAAATAGCCGAGAAACGTGCCGCCCTCTGCCGGGGAAATCTCCACAATACCGTTTGTGTTTGACTCGCAGACAACAAACATAATGCCTGCGTCGTTTACAACAATCTTAATCGGAAGATAAGTGATGTCATCACCGTACAGGGGGTTATCCGGACGTCCATAGCGGTTCACCTCTTTGCCATTCTCATCAAATTCAAATACCGCCTCCGCGTCACGGTCCGCAACATAGATATGCCCGTTGTCTGTGACATATACACCGCGGGGAGACACCAGCGTCCCCTTTCCCACAACACCAATCAGATTGCCATTTACATCACCGACAACAATCCTTGCATTGCCGGTATCTGCCACATAAATCTTTCCGTCATCTGAGACAAACATATCATTTGGCTTTGCAAAAGTTTCTTCTCCGAATTTATAAATCGTATCTTTTGCAAGATATGCCGCCTGGGTTTCCTGCATCCTGCCATACCCGTCGACAGTATATGTCTTATATGGCGTCTCAGCGGATGCGGAAATCGTGTTGATTCCTGAACTGATACACATTGCAACCAAGAGCAAAGCCATCAGCTTCAAGATTTTTTTCTTTCTCACCATAATGCCTCTTTCCTTCGCCTTTTTGCAATTGTTATTTGATACCGGAATGTGCCATCGTGTTCATAACCTTATTCTGAAGGATTACAAACAGGATCAGGTTTGGCAGGAACAGGATTAACGTCGCGGCTGCGGCCATACCCTGTCCGGAAACCGTATTATTCACATTCACAAGGGAGTTCATATAAAACGTCAATGTCTTTAAACTGTCGTCATTGATGTAATAGTTTGATGACTCCATGTTTGCCCACACCTGCTGGAACACAAGGATCGTAGCTGTCGCCATGGCCGGTTTGATCATCGGGATGATCAGACTCCGGTATATCTTAAAATCCGTTGCTCCATCTATATATGCTGCCTCGATCAGCGCATCCGGAACCTGTTCCACGAACTGTTTTACCAGAAACAGTGATACCGGATAGGCCAGAAGCGGCAATATGTGCGCCCACATATTATCGATCAGTCCCAGCTTGGAAATCACCAGAAAGCGGGGAATCAGTACCGCTGTTGCCACAAACATCAGGGCGATCTGGTTGATCTGCATCATCAGGTCGCGTCCCTTAAACTTCAGCTTAGCCAGCGCAAACGCCGCCATCGTCGTAAAGATCAGGGACAGCCCCACGGTAACAATCGTGACAAATAAACTGTTGAACACATAACGGCTGAACGGAATACCTGCCGTGCGGCTGAACTTGATCAGCTTCAAAAAGTTCTCAAGTGTTGGATTTCTCACAATAAACGTAGGTGGAAATGCAAACAACTCATCCATTGGTTTGAACGCATGATTCGCAATAAAGAGAATCGGCAAGAACATGAACAGCACCAGTGGCAACAGGGCAATCATGATCTTTATCTGGCCTTTCTCAAATTTCTGCGGATTCATCCGTTTTCCTTTATATGCCATTATTTTCCCTCCTTCTCTTTATTAATCTTTTTCCGTCAGCAATGCATTACAGAATGCTGAGAATATCTGTACGATCAAGAGCAGGGCAACCGATACCGCCGCCGCATAACCCATCTCAAACCGCAGGAAACCATAATCTTCGATGTGGTTTACGATCAGCTGCGCCGCATAACCCGGCGAGGGGTTACCAGTCAGCTGGGTGGATATCAAACCGTTCTGGAACGCATTAACAATCGCCATAACGGCGGCAAACAGCATCTGCGGTTTCATCTGCGGGATCGTAATATAGATCATTTCCTGGACACGGTTCTTGACCCCGTCGATGGCCGCCGCCTCATACAGTTCTTCGTCGGAGTTCAAAATACCGGCGATCATGGAGAGGAATCCCACGCCCATGGATGACCAGAGGCCGACGATGATAACGATCAGCAGGAGATATTTTGCATTTACAAGCCACAGAACCGGCTCATTGATCAATCCAAGGCTCATCATCCAGCTGTTCAGAAGACCGGTCTGGTCACCGGAAAAGATAACCTTCCACAGTACCGTCATGGCAGTCGGCCCGGTCATACTCGGTGAGTAAATGATCAGCGCCAGTATAGTACGCGGAAGCTTTGTCAGGTTACAGAGGGCCCATGCAAGGATAAAGGACAGCACATATCCGCCCACACCTACTACGATCGCGTAGACGACCGTATTCGGCAATACATACTGCATGAACACTTCATCGCTCGTAATCAGCGTTATGTAATTGAGGAACCCGGTAAACTCCGGGAACGCAATTGCATTAAAGTTGGTAAAGGACAATATAATGGCCAGTACGGTCGGCACAAGAATAAAAATTGTGAACACGATCGCGTATGGAGCCATAAAGGTATATCCATGCCAATTCGATCTCTCACGCCTGCGGATATTGCCGTTTTTCTTTTTCTTCGGTTCCGCTGTCATGGCGCTGTCTTTCTTTTTTTCTGGCGCTGCTGTCTGTGCGACAGCAGCATTATTCTTTGTCTCAGCCATATTTCACTCCATCTCTCATTCTCCAAGCAATTCTTTCACAGTTTCAATTGTCGGGATATTGTAACTTTCGATCACATTACCCTCGCTGTCATTGTAGCCGAATTCCTCAAGTTTTCGGTCAAACTCGTGGTTAACGCTCTTGACTGCCTTATCGATCCTTGTCCGCGCGTCCTGTCCGTTTACTACAATATCATTGAATGTATTGCTCACTTCACGCTCCAGCAGGTAAGTGCCAGGCACGCGGGGAACATCCACAACATTCTTTGCGGTCTCCATGATCACATTCTTAGAATTCGAATCGATAGGCAGCTGTTTCATCGCCGCCATGTTTGCCGTATTCCAGATATAGTCATCACCATAGCTGATCTGAATTGTCTGCCCAAACTCCGCCTGGGTCTCTGCCGATGCCCACCACTGAACGAATTTCCACGCCTTCTGCTGGCGCTCCGCGTCATCTTTCTTGAAGATAACGGTACTCTCTGCACACCCGCACACAGAACGGTCGATCGATCCGTCTTCCTTTTTCGTGCCCGGTGCCAGTGCGATCTTCCATGAGCTTGCCAGCTCCGGAGCCGCGTTCGTCAGCATATTAAAGGTAGCATAATCTGCAATGCCCAGAGGCATATCGCCGTTTCGGAAATGCTGGTAGAAGTTATCCACATTGACCGGCATGTTGTACACAGTAAACAAATCCGTCAGAGTAGTAAGGCCCTGTACCGTGTTCTCGTTTCCGAGCCCGCAACCCTCATTGGCCGTGCCGTTGTAAATATTTCCTCCACTCTGCACGATCAGAGGAGTCGTCCCGTGGAAGTTCCTCATGAGGATCATGCCGGCTGTCGGGTAATAGAAGTTCAGCCCCCTCATCTGCAATGTCGGAAGTATGTCAATCACTTCTTCCATTGTCTGTGGGATCTCCAGCCCGAGTTTTTCCATGACATCCGAGCGGTAGAACAGAACCCAGAAGTTCATCGTCTCCGGCATAGAGTAAACTTTGTCCCCGATCGTCCCCGTCAGGAAAAATCCGGGTTCAAACTGCTTCGCTGTCTCCTTGAAGCCGTCAAACTGTGACATATCTGCCAGTGCGCCACGGATCGCCAGCTCATATGGGATCGTGTAGTTGATGCCGGTAGCGACATCCGGCGCATTGCCTGCGGCATTTGCCAGCACCAGCTTCTGCTGATCCGGCATGATACTGATATCCACATCAATCCCCGTCTCCGGCGTAAATTTCTCATCGATCAGTTTCTGCATGATCTGAACATACTGGCTGGAACGGTTTACCCATACCTGGATATGATTCTTATCCGTATTCCTCGTCGAATACGCCTGATTCGTAAAAGATGAGGTAAATCTGCTAATGTTCTGCCCGATCGACTTGAAGAACCCCGCTTTCCCGGGAAGCTTTGTGTCTTTCTGGCAGATATAGATCCGGTCGATCGCCAGGCCGTTTACCATCAGGTCATCGATCGCCTGCGCGAGATAGTGGTTGACAGAGTTCGTGCTTGTGGAGAGCTCGGCGATACGGTAAGGAATCTCATCCGGATTCTCCGCCAGGCTGCGCAGCTGTTTTGCGGCAATCAGCATAGGAGACATGACCGCTACATTCTTGTCACTGTCGCTCCACTTAATGGCGCTCTTCTCCAGCTCTTCCAGCTCGCTTGCATAGCCGCTCAGTTTCTCTTCCAGATTCGGAATGTACCTGGAGAGTTTCAGATCGCGGTACTTATCTGCATTGTTACCGGCCACCTTTGTGATCTCCAGTGCGAGGTCGTTCACCTCAGACATCACAACATCCAGGGCCTCCATAACGTAACAGATGTTGTCCATACTGATCGTATAGGAAATCGTATGTACCCCTGCATCCAGATATACGCTAAGATCTTCGCCGTTTGAGTCTTTTAATCTGCTTGTTTTGTATTTTGTCGTATAAGCCATGCCGTATGAGCGGAACGCATCATTCGGCATCTTGCCGTCTATCGCGATATCGACAAATACCGGGAAATCTGTCTTGTCGGACTGGCGGTAATTCATTGCAATATTGTATGTGCCAGCTTTCTTTACCTCGAAACTGTATGTGACTTTCTGGCCCGCCTCATTAAAGGAATCGGAATCCAGCGTATTCAGGATCGTTTCTTTCGTCGCATACGGGTCTACGCTGGTATCGTACTCAGCAACTGCATGGATAGAAGAATCGTTTGTCTCTTTATACGCCTCTCCCTGAATCGTGATCAGCTCACTTCCGTCTGCGGGCTCAGAAGCGGAATATGCTGCCAGCTTTTCCGGGGCGGCCAGTTCGATATTCCCAAACAGGAAATTTCCTTCCATGACTTCGAAATCCAATGTATGCCTGCCCTTTTTCAGTTCAAGTTTGAGCGGGTCGGAATGGCGGTAACCGGAATCCGTCAGTCCCTGTTTCTCCCAGCGGACATCTTTTTCCGGGACGGCAACCACTTCATTTCCGTACCGGTCGTAGTTTTTCTCCTCCGACAAATTCCACGTCGTGCTCAATTTAATGTTGCGCGATTCATAGAACGGATACTCGCCGTCCACAGTCATCCCGATGGAAACAGGAAGAATGGACTCATCATAGGAAAGATAATTAAAATTCATGACATAGAGACCATCTTCTTTCACATCAATCTCAACCTGTGCCTTATCACCGGCCGAGAGATCCAGAACCTGTGAAGCATCCGCATATTCTTTCGTCTCTCCTGTCAGTGCGCTCTGGGCATCTCCTCTTGCAATATCCGCCATGCTGTAGGATATTGTCTCTCCTGTGTAATCCGATGCCGTATAACCACTGCTCGTTCTCGTGTAATTGGTGGAAATACGTTCACTGGAGTACTCTTCTTCGCCCGTGGCAGAAACCGCCGTCCCGGTGGCGCTTTCTGCTGTTCCCGCAGTGTCATCTGTGGAAATCGGCTCCGCGTTCACGCGTATCCCTACGCTTGCAGCCAGCAGCGCTGCAACGGCAACCACAGCCACTGTCTTTTTTACTTTGTTTGCACTCATTTTACGCCGCATAACATCCTCCTCACAACTTATTTTCTCAAACGCTCCCGATCTTACATTTTGTAAAATAGTTCAGCATACTTTATATTACAATGATTGGCACAAAAAGTCAATATGCCGGGGTTGATTTTATTGTTATTTTTTACAAAAATTCACCCCTTTTATGTTGCTTTTTAGTGAAATCTGTTCAGAACAAAAAGTTTCGCCCATGATTTATCCATGAAACCACGAGCGTCACGCTTCGCGAGACTGCTCGGTGTTCGCATAGCCAACGTAGTTGGCATTGGCGCTCGGATCGTCTTGTGCAAGCACAGACATTTCCTCACTTTGCCTTCGCGCACATTGAAAAGCCCCCCGGACTCTCCGGGGGGCGTCATTTTCACTCCGCCATATAACGGGCGATGCGATTTTCCCGCACTCTTCTCCGTATCATATAGATCAGGTACAGGATAGAGGATATCACAGTCAGCACAACCGAGTACCTGAGCAGCGACTCAAAGGTAACTTTCCAATAACTCAGCAGCACAAGGGACGCAAACAACAGCATCACAAGCCAGTAGACAAACGCGATACCTGTCACAAGCACCCATCCCGCGATATCTTTCAGCCACTCAATGGCCAGGTTATCCGGGCTCCAGTTATGTTTCCCGGTCGATCTCTTTTTAGCCAAAATACTTCACTCCCCATACACTCTCATTGTTTCCCACAGCAGAGAACGTCATACACTCCGTCCCCGCCTCGTCTTTCATCTTGCAGAACACACCACTGTACTCCACATCATTATAGGTAATGTGCATACAATAACTGTCTTTTTTCTGTGTCCAGGTTCCTGTGACATCTTTCCCGAACACATTGCCGCCCTCGGTCAGCACCAGCTTAAAGGGAAGCGCAATATCCGCGCTGATCTTCGTTCCCTGGTTGATAACATAGTACTCTCCCACAACCTCATCCTTACTGTAACCTTTCTCGGCAGCCGTCTCACCGTCTGTCTGGTAGGGCAGCATACACGGCCACCCCTCTTCGTTCGTGAGATACTGGTGTACGCGCGGCTCATGGAACTCGCCTTTTTTCTCAAAGCGCGTGTGGTTTACAACATAGCGCTTCCCGTCCTTGTCAGCGAACGCCGAGTTGTGGCCTGTGGCCATATAACCCATAGTCAGCGATGGGAGCAGGTAGTTCCCGGACAGCTTCAGCCCAAAATAAGACGGATTTCCGGCACCGGGTTTCGGAGCTTTCCCGTTCATATCCACATATTCTCCGTCGGGGGTCTTCGAGCGGAATACACGGATCTGGTATCCGCCAGTTCTTGTAAGGCCTCCGTACGACACATAGAGATAATAATAATCACTTGCCTTATCATACATGATATAGGGCGCCTCGATGGATGTGTGCCCGCCTCCGATCAGCCGTTTGCCGAAATAGGGATCCACATCGTTTTCCGGATCTGCTTCCGGGCGTATCACCTTGCCAGTCGCCTCGTCAATCTCCAGTATAAATATCCCGCCGGACCAGGAACCATACGTCATCCACATCCTGCCATCTTTGTCCCAGAAGATCGTGGGATCAATCGCATTGGGCCACTCTGTGTTCTTATATGTGATGCCCTCATTTGTCATATACGTGTTTTTCGCGTGGTCTTCACTCACATAATCCAACACATCTGTCTTGTCAATATTGCTCATATTAAAGCCGGAATACACAAGATTCCCCTGCCACTCAAACGGCCCCTCCGGGCTGTCCGATGTCGCATAACATACCGTAGAGGCACAGAACGTGGACGTTGTGCACAGATACATGTAATATTTGCCCGCCTTCTCACTGTATTTGACATCCGGCGCCCACACGTGTGTCGTCCCGTCGTCTGTCGGGATCGGGCTTGTTTTTTTGCCCGTGAGGACAAATGGCTTTTCGTTTTTAAGGATCTTTCCATAAACCGGATTGCTCTCTGAATAGCCGCTGGCCCCTACCGTTATCGTCTCCCACTTCTTCAGATCACTTGATTTTGCTGCCGTCATATGAGACCCATATATATAATAAGTGCCATCTTTCTCCATGATCGACGGGTCGTGGACGCTCGGCCCCGCTTTGTACTCAGAAAGCTTGATCCCATCATAATTAACAGAAAAATCCGTTTTCAGAGCCGCTTTCTCCTCCTGTGCGATCTCTTCTTTTGATTTCCCACACCCCGTCAGCAGCAGCGCAGTAACTGTCGCAATACTTACCACTGCTCTCACACTCTTTTTCATGAAATACCCCCTTAAACATAAAATTTAGATTAATTATATCAAAACCACTAAAAAGAATCAATGATAAGTGCAAAAAATTATGTATTTTTTCAACAAGATATGTTATACTGTACATGTGCACCGTGAATATGGTATACAAATGGTGATTTTTGTTACATAAAAAGGGGAATCTGCATGAATAATATTGAACGGGACTATCTGACTGGCCTCGCCAACAGGCGCGGCTTATATGATTATTACAGTTCACTTGACAGAAATAACTCAATTCACGCTATGTTCATTGATATTGATAACTTTAAGCGCGTCAATGATATTTATGGACACAGCATGGGCGACAAGCTCCTGATTGAAATCAGCCATCTGATCCAGAAGTACAGCACCGGCTTTACTTCGCGTATCGGAGGGGATGAGTATGTCGTACTGCTCAATGGAGCCATTGCCCTCAACCGCATTGAGGAGATCGCCAAAGAACTGATTGAAAATATGGGCCAGATTAATTTCCGCACGGACATTCTCTCCCTTGTCTCCCTCAGTGTCGGTATCGTGTTCGACCAGCCGGCCTCCCAGCCGCTGGATGACATTCTCGCCAAATGCGACGCCGCCATGTACCAGGCGAAATACGACGGGAAAAACCGTTACACAATCTATCAGTCCTACGACAAGACATTTGAGATCAGCAGAAATATTGAGGCAGAAATGGAGAGCGCACTGGAAAACGGGGAATTTCAGGTCTATCTTCAACCCAAGGTCAACATGATCTCCAGTAAATTGTGCGGCGCCGAGGCGCTCTCCCGCTGGGTCCACCCGGTCGACGGGCTCCGCGCGCCCTGCATATACATTCCTCTCTTTGAGAAAAACGGATTTATCTCGAAACTTGATATGTACATATACGAGGAAGCCTGCAGGATCAAGGCATCCTGGGCCGGTCAGCCCTATGCCCACATCCCGGTTTCCGTCAACATGTCCCGGCTCCATCTCTACAATAAACATTTTGTACAGGAACTGGAAGATATCGCCAGAAAATATGGCATCCCCAACGATGAACTGGAGCTTGAGATCACGGAGAACACCTTTATCAAAGACAACGCCGAGCTGATCCGGGTCATCGACCTGCTCCAGTCAAAGGGATTTCATGTGTCCATAGATGATTTCGGCTCTGGTTTTTCCGCGCTGAACCTCTTAAAAGACCTGTCCGTGGACACAATCAAACTGGATAAAGGATTTCTACAGGCCTCCTCCAATTCCAGCCGGGGCAAAAAGGTGATCCGCAGCGTGATCATGATGTGCCGCGACTTAAAAATCGACATTGTCACTGAGGGCGTCGAGACGAAAGAACAGGTGGATTTTATCACAAAGTGCGGCTGCCTGGTAGCCCAGGGATTTTATTACGCAAAACCGCTCCCCCTGGACGAATTTATCACATTTGCAAATGAATATATCAACAATAACGACTCTGACTACACATTCCGCTTTAATGGGAATCTGCTCTCAGAGGACGGGGAAAAGGAAGCTTTCATGAACGGCGATGGGTTCTCATATGTACAGGGAATTTTCTCCGACTCCAAAGCCCTGCACTTTCCCGGCGGCGACATTGGCAAAAATACCATTTTTCTCCCGCCGGAATCCCTTCTCAGCGATAGTTTTACTATATCCATGTGGATCCGCCCCGAGAAGCTCCACCAGTGGTGTGCCGCTATGTATATCCGCTACGAGACAGGATTTACCTCCCTTGTCCCCTATGCCTGGGAAGGGCACTCCTGTTTCCGGATCCACTATTCCAGCGAGATCAACGGGTGGCATGACGCCAGCGCACTGAAGCTCCGCGCAAATCTGTGGTGGCATTTTGTTGTCACCTATAACTCCCGCACGGAAATTTCCACCGTGATCATAAACGGCGATGTAGTGAGCAGGCTGGAAAACGCCCCCTCCAACCATATCGCAAAGGGAATTGAAGTGGGGGGCGATATTTTCCAGCCATCCTTTGTCGGTGACATATGCGAAATCGTCATCTATAATGAGACAAAAGATTTTGAATTTATAAAAGAAATGCATGAAGCTTACGTGAATAATGAAAAATTTGTGGGCGGGCCGATCCAGCAGGTGATCTAAAAAATCTTTAAGGCGCCGGAATCAGTCCAGATATTTCGGGTGCATCAGTGTGCCTTTCTCAAAGTTGTATTCCGGTGTCTCCATAGGATACCGGATCTCGTCCAGATAATACCAGGGATTTTCTATATGGGCCGGATTCTTCAGCACATGGAACTGCTGCGCCGGCATAAAACCCTGTCCGAGAAGGACAGCCCTCTTTCCCTCCGCATTTTCTGCCATATCCACAACTATAACCGTGTGGCCCGGTGATTCCCCCTGTAAAAAAATGTCACCAATCTCTATGTTCGAGAGCTTTGTCTTTTTACATTCGTTTTTCAGCGAAAGCGTACTCGAATAAGCAAACACCATTCTCAGATACTTTTTAAAATTTTCATAGGAATCGTCATAGGGACTGTTCTCCGTCCAGGTAGTGGCGCCTGCGCCGACCTGAATCCTCCACCCCTCACGCCATTTTGTATACTCCGCCCGGAATCCATCCACAAACTGAAAACTGATCTGGTCATACATTTTCTTTTCCCACATATATTCCGCGTAGACTCTTATAACGGTGTCCGCGCACTGCTGGAGGTTCTCCTTTTCCAGAGGCAGCTTAAAAACTGCCGCATGGGCGTCCTGGTTCGCCTTGTCACTGCCGTCATACAGCTTTACTTTTGCGCCGTCTTTCTTCAATTCATAATTTCTCAAAAATTCACCGAGGCTGCCTTTTTCCTCCGCCGTCCGAAAAAATCCCTTTGGCGGATTAATCCTGGCCGCCAGCGTAGTACCCCCCGGGTTCATGATCGTGCCATTTCCGACGGTCATTGTTCCTTTCACAGCGGCCCCGGTCACTGCACCGCCGCTCACCGGGCCGTAAAATACCTTGGATCCACCCACCGCTTCACCGGACACGGCGGAACCCGTCACAGCAATCTCCATCTCCCTCCCCCATGAAAAGGGATGAAGTGCCACCATAACTAACACAAGCACAACTCCCCCGAGAATTGCCGCTATAATGATCGCCTGTCTCTCTGTCATTCTTCCTTCTGACATCTTTGCCCTCACTTCTTTTCTTCTTTTTTGTAATATCCGGTACAGAGTTTTCCCTGATAGATATAATATGGCATAACTTCTTCCCTGCCATCCTGCTTCCTCATGATCATGTTCCCTTTTCTCTCATACGTTCCGGTAGTAATGTCATTCGTATCGTCCCCCGTGAGTCCGGCAGAATAGCGGGTAATCCTCTGGGAATACGTCCCATCCTTTTTAAATTCTATCTCGACCCTGCTCTTGTCCTGCACTTCATTGACAAATGTCTTGTCAAATGTCTTTTTATCCGGCACCTCATCGTCGAACATTGCGTTCTCAGATACCAGATAATCCCCGTCGCGAAACAGCGTATTTTTCTTTCCATCCTTATCCACCGCTTCGATGCTCTCTTTCCCCTCTTTGTAGGTTCCCCGATGAAGTTCACTCTTGGAATCGCCCGCCACAAGAAACTCTTTATACGTTCCCTTTTTATAATAGAACTCCATATAGAAAGCGCTCCCGCTGTTCTCATCCCCGTTTCCCTCCGAGATAACGCAGGAATACCGGATGATATCCGCCTCGTCCATCTCTTCCTCTTCTTCCGCGGACACCGCGCTTCCCGTCGCGGGCGCTTCTGTCGCCGCCGGCCTGCCCACCACACCGCGCTGCTTCATTTCGCTGTAAACAGCCACTGTAACCGATCCGGCCAGGGCAATCGCAAACCCAGCCAGCACAACAGTCATCCCTATATTCATCCATCGGTTTTTCTTTCCTTTTTTGCTCACTGTCTCTCCCTCTTCCTTAGGAACTGTTTAGAAATAACTTTGCATTTCCCGAAGCAAATTTAAAAGTTATTTCGTGTCAGTTCCTTTTCTTCCGTCCGCCATATAAGTCATGTCATAAGGCCCTTCGCGGCAGCTTTTTTTCTCATGTTATCAAGTATAACACAAATCTCTGGCATAGGCAATTTACATACCGGGTTTTCGTTTTAAAATTTTATCCTGTCAGAGACCTGTCAATAGGATCGCAGCTACTGCCCCGGCCACGGTAGCTGTCAGCGCGCCCGCCAGAGTGTAACGGCTCTTTGTCACCTTCGCCGTCATAAAATAGACACTCATCGTATAAAAGATCGTCTCCGAACAGCTCATGAGAACAGAGGCCAGCGTTCCAAGATAAGAATCCGTTCCGTATGTTTTATATACATCAAGGAGGAGACCGGTAGCTGCCGAGGAAGAAAACATTTTCACGATGAACAGCGGCAGAAGTTCTCCCGGAAAATGGAGAAATTGCACCACAGGGGCGAGCACACCGCCCAGCCACTCCATAAAGCCGGATTCCCTCAGGATCCCCACACCTACCATCAAACCGACCAGGGTGGGCATGATCTTATATACCGTCAGAAAACCATCCTTCGCCCCCTCGATAAATTCATCGAAAATATCCACTTTCCGGCACATTCCGTAACCGATCAGATAAATGATCACAAACGGGATCATGCAGTCAGAAATGTAATATAAAAGTTTCACGATCCAGCCGCCCCCTTCCGCCCGGAAATTTTTCTCGCAGCGACAGAAAAAATGACCCCGGCCGCCGTAGAGATAACGGTCGCCACCAGCCCCATCCCGATGATGGATGTGGGAGACACCGATCCGTACTGGCTCCGGTAGGCAATAATGTTCACTGGGATCAACTGCAGGGAAGAGATATTAATAATGAGAAAGGTGCACATATCCGCACTTGCTATATGGCTGCCATGGTTCAATGTCTTCAGCTCCTCCATCGCTTTCAGCCCTGCCGGGGTCGCCGCCCAGCCAAGACCCAGCACATTGCTGATCATATTGGCTGCCATGTATTCATTCGCCTTATGGTCTCTCGGCACCCCCGGAAATAAAAAAGCAAGGACCGGCCGGAGCGCTCTCGTGAGCGTGTCGATAATCCCTGCTTTCTTTGCAATATTCATAAGTCCTGTCCACATTGACATAACACCGAGCATGGTGATACATAACGTGACTGCTTCTTTTGAAGAATCGAT
>CANRMO010000003.1 GCA_947631755.1 uncultured Lachnospiraceae bacterium
CCGCACCTCATCTTCTTCCAGCACCTCAGCGATGGATTTCCCGATCAGTTCCTCTTCCGGGCCTCCCGCCGGGCTCCCCGGTTCCTGCCCGCGCTTTTTTCTGAAAAAATGGAATGTCAATGCTGTCCTCCAATCTGTCACTCACACCTGCCACAGTCAGTCAAATGACTGCAGCATCTGTTTCTTATATCTCTCAATGTCCCCCGGTGCCCCATCCGGCACCCGGCAATTCGCCAGTGCCTGCCGGTACATGGCTCTTGTCTCCTCGCATTCCTCCTCAGACAGGCCGAGCGAGGCCGTCTCCCTCTCAAAATCCTGTTCCCGCCCCTCCATCAGAAGAATCCACAGATAATGCCTCAGGGAACTCTTTTTATTATTTCTGGCAAATGCCTCGCGAAAATCGTACTCAGCCTCGGCAAAGGATGATGTGTAAAAATGCGCAATCCCCTGATTGTGCAGGATATCGCCGTATTCCTCTGTTGTAAAATTCACGGCAAAACTCCCGTGCAGAAGTTTCCTGTACTCCAGAAGGCTCCTGCCGTAATGCCCTGCCAGGAGATAATTGTCCGCCTTGATCTTCTTTTTCTTATAGACGGGCAGGTTGGCAATCTCGTCCATAACTTCCACCAGGCTGCGGATCTCATTTTCCCTGTAATAATCACAGCCGCAGAGAATCGTGACCACGAGATCTTTCAGTTTCGGCGTCCCCTCCATCATATCCTGCAATTTTTTCGCCAGAGCCGGGTGATCCGTCTCGTCTCTCAGCCACTCTGCCAGAGATTCCTGAAAAAACTCTTCATTTATTGTGTAAATGTTGTGATACAGATAATAGCACAACTCCTCCACTGAGTACACTCTCTGTCCGGTAAACGGCATCACATACGGTTCTCCCGCCACCCGGCCCTCACATAAAATTAACATCAGTTCCTCCGATCACTCTCTACCCAATCTTCAGTGTCCTCTCCCAGATCCGGTTGGATGTGGGAAAAAAGTCCCCAAATCCCATATCTTTTATCGTTATAATACAGGATTTTGCGTCGCCAAACCGGACCCGCACTGCCAGACGGCACTTCCGGTTGACTTTACCCGCAACCGGCCCCAGATTTAAAATAAACCGCCGCACCTCTTTTGTAAATATATTTGTGACTTTCAGATCAATCTCATCCTCCCCGTCCGGTATGACCTCCACCGTCTCATCGATCTGATACCAGGGGGTCCCTGCCTTGGCGATAACAATCTCTCTCTCCTGTGCCTCCCCATACACATCCATGGACAGATAAGATTCGATCATATCCTCATCGAGCATGAGGTAGTCCCCAAATCTTTTTTTCTCACCCATCTCCCTGGCCGCGTAACATGCGCCGCTGACATAGAGGTTGCTCCCCTTAAAGAGTCTGCGGCCCACGCACAGTTTCTTAAACAGCTCTCCGCTCCAGTCCCCGTCAAATGCACTGCCGGTCATGTACAGCGTGGACAAAATCTGCCGGTGGAGGGCACTGTAAACAATATTTTCAAAGACCGCCGCCCTCTGCGAAGCGTCCTCCTCCACACCCTCCATCGCGTCCGTGTAATCCCTTTCCACCACCCGCACCGGAATCGGTTTCTTGCGCCGGTCCACCTGCATCTGGTAGTACACAAGCCCGCGCCCACTGTAGTCGAACATGCCTACATCGTTTACCCACAGTTCCTTTTTCTGGGACAGCACATAATACTGGAAACACTGCTTGTGGCTCATGACTGTGGCGCGCTCCCTCCCGATCCCCAGCCGTTCCAGCGCATCGTATATGATCTGGGCAAACTCCGCCGACGGCTCCTCCACCGTCACAACCAGATGTTTAATAGTCTCCGTCGGATACTGTTTTTTCGTGGCCGTCAGGGTCTTACGAAAATAGTATGCCAGTACCTTTACCGGGCTGGACGCCCTGCCCCCCACAACGATATCCTCCCCCCGCCGGATCTTATCCAGAAAGCCCGTGATCGGCTCATAGCCGTCGAGATAGATCGCCGTATCACACAGTGCGTCCATATTTTCATCCTCCTGCCCGATCATCTCCGGCTCCAGGAGCTCGCGGTTGAATACCGCTATCTGCGTCCTCTCATCACCGAGATCATATCCCAGCAGCAAAGTCCTTCCACTCATATCCATCCTCACTTTCGCTGTATCACTGCTCTATCGCAAAGAGGGCCGCCGCCACCGCGTGCCTCTGCTCATACTGTATCCGAAGCATGTCATACTGCTCTCTGTCGTTCCTTTTTTCCGCCTGTATCATCTGATTGACCATCTGGAAAAAGCCGGGCGCGCCCCCCTCGTTTTCCGGCCTTTTCAAAACCATTCCATCCGTCCGCCGGCCGCTCTCTTCCTCCTCGATAAAGCAGTGTTTCTCCTCCCCGCAAAAGAGGAGAATTTCTTTTGTGAAAATGCCGTTAAATACCTGTTTCATCGGCACGACATTCTCCTTTCCGCCCTCCTCGGTGTGGAGAAAGACTGCTTTCTCTGTACCGCTGTTATACTGCACGAGGATCACATTCTCAATCTCATATGGCACGGTGACTTTCCCGGTAAATTCTTTCATAAAAGCCAGGATCAGCCCGTCGGTAGCACATTCCTCCAGGTTCCGCTCAATAAACTCCCGCTCTTTTTCCGTGAAACCACTTCTCCTGCTGAAATATTTCAGCGCGGCGAGGATCATCACGCGGTCCCTCACATAAAACGCCTCTTTTTCTATTTTCGAAAACATCTCTTCCGGTATTTCCGGAATCAGGTCCACCACATATTCATAGGCATAATAAGAGAGGAACGCCTTTACGAGCACGCGGTTTTCCCCGTTCTCATAATAGTCAAGAAATAATTCCTCGTACCCCGCCGGGTTCGTTCCGGTGAACAACACCTGCCCCAGAAGGCGCTCCTTAGATCCATCTTCTATCGGCATATTCTGGCTTCTGCACTTTCTGTATATAGCGGTCAGAACAGAAGTTCTCCCCATAAAATACCGGAGGAGGTAATCCAGTATCACGCGGTCAAAGAAGCGTTCCTGATAAAGAGAATAGGCCCATTTCATCAGCAGGGGCGAGAACTCGCCGCCCCGCTCCTGAATCTGCTGGGACACAAGCACCGCCAGCGCCTGCCTGTCACATCCCTGCATCCCGTAACGGGCCAGCATCTTCGCCGCCTTGTCGTACATGCCGCTATATATGCCGTGCCGGATACAGTAGGTGGCGATCTCCCCGATCTTCTCCCTCTTAATGCGGTGCGGAGAAATCTGGTCCAGGACATTTTGCAGCGCATCGATATCTTTGTTCTCCCTGTAATAATCATACAGGCAGAGGAGCAGTTTCCCTTGGGTATACTCCCGGAAACACCCAACCTCCATGGCGCGTATCAGGATCTTTGCCTGTCCGTCATTCAGGCGCGCACTCCTCATCGCCCGGACAGCCAGGTTTGCCAGAAGATGCACGTGCTGAGAGCCATTTTCCCAGCACAGGGCAGCAAAGCCATCAAAATGCAGCATCTTTTTCAGCGTGTACTCCACGGTTCCCGACAGGTAGTGCCCCTCCTGGTCCACAAAATATATCTGGTAGTTCGGCGTATAGATCTGGATCATCGCCTGCCCGTTGTCCAGCGGGCACACCACCTCTTCTTTCATCTCCGCGTGCACGACCACCACCGACTCCATCCGGCGGTCAAAGCAGGCCAGATGATAATAAAACATCACAAATGGCAGATCCCTGGCCACAGGCCCCTGGATATTTTCCTTTAGAAACAGTCCCTCATATATTGTTGCAATATCCTCGCTGATCCTGTGCCTCGCGAGCTGCTCCAGGGCAAACTCCCGGATATGGCTGCCGTAGAGACGGAAATTCTCCGGCTGCTCCTCCCGTTTTTTTATGATATAGGCATAGAGGAACGCCTTGCACCGGTCATTCAGATGATTTTCGTACTGAAAATACGAGATCACAGAGTCCGGCAGGGTAAATGCCGCCGCATAATTCATTGAATACATGTAATACTCGTAGAGCTCCGTCATCCGCAGCCGCTCTTTCACCGCTCTCTCAAACCATGGAAAATATTTTTTGTCCATGCGCTCATTCCGGATCAGCATGCCGCAGAGGCTCCGAAGTGTGTCTGTCTGCCTGTACTCGTCATACAGCCGCTCAAGCACTGTAAACACAAGGGGATTCCAGTACGGCATCCTCTCTGCCAGAAAACTGGCCGCCATGGCAAGCTCCGCCGTCATCAGGCCGTGCTTTATGCCATACTGCAGAGCAGTGAGCGTGAACGTATCCAGTGATGTGACCAGCGAGGCATCCTGCCGGTAGGCTCTCATCAGTTCGGAAAACAGATATGTCCCCCTGTCACCCTGTTCCATCTGCCGGTGAATGTCCTCCACCCGCCGCCGCAGATTGGAATAGCGTTCCTCCACCTGCAGGCGCAGCAGGAAAAACAGGCCTCCGTTGTAACCCCTCTCCCCATAGGCATCCAGAAGGCGGACAACCTGTTCCCTGTCCTCCTGTTTTTTCGTGGAGAGATATTTCACATACTGTGTCAGGATATAATATGCCACCTCACTGCTATCCGAACCATTTTCCGGCACAGACAGGTTCTCAATCGCCTGATAAAACCCAAGGACCTTGTACTCATCCCGCAGCGTTACGCCGATAAAACCCCTGACCAGAAGGGAATACGGGGCAAAAAACTCTTCTATCATCTCCCCCTTTTCCCCCAGAAATTTCAGATACTCCTCTGGCTCCGCCACTCCTTCCCGGAAAGCCAGGAAAGAGCGTATAAGTGCGGCATAGGTCTTTTTCTTTGCCCTGGCCTCCCTGCGGATCTGCTCACCAATTGTATTCTGCGCACAAATGCGGATCTCTTTTCTCTCATAGGGGGATTCTATCACGATACTGCCGTACCGCTTGCCCTCCCGCACTTTACTCCCCAGGATCGTATATCCAAGCGAATATGTCCGATTTACAAAATCGCCGGTCCGCGCACCCTGCACGTCCAGTTCTATAAAATCTGCCGCGGCGCTGAAACGGATCCCCACATTCCCCCATGTGTTCACCTGGATCTGCAGGGCGTCGCGGACATCCGAGCCCGCCAGGTCATAGTGCACTTCCCTGGTGCTGTCCGAGGAGACGTGTCTCACTGACAGACGGATCGGATCTTTTTTCCCCATGGCCACAAGAAATTCTTCCATGCTCTGCATCTTTGTATTTCTCTCTGTCAGATGGTGATACAGAACCTTGCCAGGCTCATCCCGAAACAAAAACAATTCCTGGAATTTGGGGTGATGGAAAAGGGCAGCGCCCTCCTCCGGGTTCCCCTCAATACGCCGCCGCAGCGCATCGTAGTCCTGCACAGCCCCTTTGCTGTCTGCCAAAACCGGCGGTATGACCCGGATCTCATAGGGCAGTTCTGCCTCGCCGCAGTCTGTCACCAGCCATAGGCTGCCAGAGAGAATTTCCCCGGGCATCAGATCCCTGGCGTTCACTTCCACACTCAGCTTGTTTTTCTCCGCATGAAAGACCGGGAGAAACTTTAGCGCCTGCTCCTGCGTGGCCCCAAAGCCCCTCATCACAGATCCCCGTTCATTCTGAATCTGGAAACTGGCCGTCTTTTTTTCGCCAGACTCCACTTCAAATGACAGTTTCTCCGGCGTGAGCAAAAGGCCGGGCGCCTCGTATATGAAATTTCCCCTGGCCAATGACAAGACTTTCTCTTTCATCTGTAACCTCGCTTATTCGCTTACACATTTTTACTCCAGTTTATAGTATACCATTTCTTCTTTCATAATGAAATAGTTAATTGACGAAAAAGCGGAAAGACTCTATAATGGTAATGATACGCGGATCACACCGCGAAAAAAACGCAGAAATGAGGATTGTCATGAAACCAAAAGAACATTTTCACGGAAGTGATTTAGAACAGATAGAAGCAGCTTACGGCATAAAAAAGGAAGACATCATCAGTTTTTCCGCCAATGTAAACCCCCTCGGCGTCTCTTTCCGCCTGCGGGAGACACTGACAAACCACATAGATGCCATTACCACCTACCCAGACCGCGAATACACCTCTCTGCGGACTTGTATTGCAGACTATGTGCAGACTGATTACCGGAATATTGTTGTGGGAAACGGCTCCACCGAGCTGATCTCTCTCTTTATCCAGACAGCCCGGCCAAAAAAGGCGCTGATCATCGGCCCCACTTACTCTGAATACGAGCGGGAAGTCTCCATGGGCGGGGGGCGCTCTCACTATTTCAGCCTGACGGAAGCCAGCGAGTTCCGGCTGGACATCGGCGCGCTCACGGAGGAGCTGTCCAACAACGTGGATCTGCTGATCCTCTGTAACCCGAACAATCCCACCTCCTCTGTCATCAAAAAACAGCAGATGAGAGAAATCCTGGATTTCTGCAAACGGAAATCCATTATGGTGATCGTGGATGAGACTTATGTGGAATTTGCCGAAAATACCGAGGAAGTCACTGCCGTTCCGCTGACTGCGTTTTACAACAACATTGTGATCCTGCGCGGCATCTCCAAATTTTTTGCCGCCCCGGGCCTGCGTCTCGGCTACGCTATATGTGGAAACCGGGATCTTCTCAATGAGATCAACCAGAAAAAAAATCCCTGGACGATCAACTCACTGGCCGCCATCGCAGGGGAAATTATGTTTACGGATGAGGACTATATCCGGCAGACAAAGGATCTGATCCAGACAGAGAGAAAACGGATCTGCTCCCTCCTCGAAAAAGATCCGTCCTTTCATGTATATCAGGCCCACGCAAACTTTGTCCTTGTGAAGATACAGAAAAAAGGCCTCACATCCGAAGATGTGTTTGACGCTGCGATCCGGGAGAACCTCATGGTGCGGGACTGCTCAACATTTCCCTTTCTGAACAATAAGTATTTCCGCTTCTGCTTTATGCTGCCGGAACAAAATGATCGGCTGATGAAAGTGCTGGCCGGGTTGGTGAAGTAGCTTTATTTTATTCAGAACATCCTTGAAATCTCCATATCCTTATCTCACATGTTCCCTCAACTTCTGATACAACTTCTCACTTATCCGTACCCCATTTTCCTTCAGCCTCCCAATACACTCCTCCACATCTTCCCTCGTCAGCATCCCCTCTTCAAATGCCTGTGTCAGAATTCCAATCGTACCAGTAATCGTAATCCCCATCTTTTTAGCAACCTGCCTTCCCTTATGCTCGTCCATTAGCAGTACATCTGAACACTTTTCATCTGCCAAAATAATGGCTTCACTTTCTCCAGCATCTAATCCGGTAAAATTTCGCAATATGGTAACGGATTTTTCATTTCCCACTTCTTCCACATAAAGAAATTCACACTCTTGCACCATCCTTACTTCTTCAGGAAATGTTTCATTCTCTGTCAATTCCCGATATACAGCCTTTGGAATATAAACTGTACCAAACAGTTTCTGCAACAATTCCAACTGTCCTACTTTCATCAACGAAATAATCGGTGTTGTATCTGAAACAACTATCATACAGTCGCACCTCTTAATTTCTTCAATACTGCCAAATCCTCTTCAAATTCTTCCTCTGTTTCATCAAAATACGGCAAACCTAATTTGCCATACAATGTAATCAAGTCAAACTTGTGAAGTCCCAGCATTTCTGCTGCCTTTCCATGAGACATAACGCCACTTTTAATATATGGATAAACGAGCATTGCATTTCTTGTGATTTGTGCCTCTTTATCCTCCAATACTGTATATGGTACAATTTCCTCCGGTACATCTATTTCTACCTTTGTCATTGTCATTGCAATCATCTCCTTACTTTTCGGATTCATTCTAACTATATTATATACATTTTACTTTTGCCTTACAATAGAAAAATAAACAAATCCTTAACTTGCAGCCAAACTACCGCTCAAGCGAAAAACACTCTATTTCTCTACCACTACAGATTCTCCACTGGACAAATCCCCATTCAGCCATTGCCATTTCTCCTGTAATTCAATCTTTCCATTCTCCAAAATATTCGGAAAACTATGACATTTTCCAATCCTTACCTGACCGTCTTTATCCAGATGCTGATAATGAAAATCCAGTTCTCCGTTCTCAGCTGCTTTCAAATCCACCATTCCGGTGTCAAAGTTCCCAATGTAACTACTTTTCCCATATCATAATCCAGCATAATTTCAATATGCTGATAGGCATATTTCCAGCTTTCCTCATATATTTTACTGATAACACGCCCGTCATCTGATTGCGTTATGTAACGGATTTCCAAGACCAACATCTCCATTCTGCATAAAGTCCATAAAACCACATATTCCGAAAGTTACTCAAAATGATCACATACTGCATCGTTTATCTTTTTTTCTGCCACTTTCACAGGTTCCACATTTTTCTCTATGGGACGCTTCAATGCCTTTACATCAGCTATGCTGTCTGGCATTTCCGTTCCTTTCCCTCTTCATTAAAATCTTTTATTTCATATTCTATATCCCCCGGCGCCGTCACATGAAAAGGCACAAACGTATTTTGCGCCCCATCTTTTCCTGGACATATGTTACGGCGGCAGATTGCCGTTATCACGACAGTAAGTATCAGACAAAAGGCAACAGCCAGAAACAAAATCTTTATTTTCTTCATACACACTTCCCTCCCTATTTGGCAGTGTCAGCAGTGAAATACAGAAAATCACTGGCGGTTTCATCATCCCCGCCTCCCAAATACCCCAGCATATAAATTGATTCCTCTTTCCCCACAGCAAAATTCCCATACATATCTGAAAAATATCTACAAGTGCTCCCATCCAGTATCTTTTCCAATGTGTTCTTCTCCTGATTCCACCGGTACACCCCGGAGCAATAAGAAAAATATACATTTCCTCCATACAGATCATAGCGGATACCACCCACTGCGCCGGCAAAAAGACCAGCAATATCATAGTGTGGTGTCTCTGAATCAAATCCCTTTAAAGCATGGTTAAGACCGTCATAATAGGCACAGTGGGCACCGTCCATATACTCATGCAGAATCGCTTGTAAGTCAATACAGGTTATTATTTCCCCGAAAAGATTCCTCACCGTAAATAAATGTTTCTCTTCGTCAAGTGAATACAAAAAATCCCCATCCTGGCGCCCCCGTATATGTTCAGATGAAATTTTTTTCTCTTTTCCCGTCTCCATGTCTACGAGGAAACTTCCTTATTCCGTACTGATCAGAATGTTTGGGGATTCCAAATAGGAATATTCAATTGTATTGTCTTTTTCCAACCCATGTTTCCTTTTCCATTTTTTCAGATCCATAGAGGCAAGCTTTTTCGCCTCCCCGTCATTGACCTGCAAAAGTATGTCATTGTTATACCAGAGGAACTCCCCCTTTTCCGTGAAGAAATGATGCGCTTTGCCCGATTCCGGATTCATGGGCAATGCTTTTTTCTTCCACACACCATTTTCAAAAGAATTCATGAACCAGTAATCATATTCATTTGCATAAGGAACAACGTACTGCCCCTCTGTATTGACATATCCCCTTCCTCCTTCTGCCTCCGCCCCACTGAGTCTTTTTCCCTCGTAGGAACGAACAGTGGACCGCTCAAGAGTGGGCTTTTTTATTTTATCTTCCGGCACACTCTCTCCCTCCGGTTTAAAATATACGCTCTCATAAAGAACATTTTCCCCTCGTCCCTGAATTTTCCATCTGCGCAGTTTTTCCGCGTCAACCTTTTTATAGATCGCCCGGTATTCCCCGCCCGGATACACGGCCGGTTCCCAGTCCTCATCCGTATCCTTATACTTACAGAACAGATAAGAGCCAGTAATCTCACTGTCCCCTTCTTTTTCAATTTCAAAAAAAGAAATCTTTTCGCTATCCGATGGCATATAGCGGAGTTTTAATTCACTTCTCCTCACTTTCATGACAGAACAGAACAAGTCAATAGCTCTCTTATCTTTTTTATATGCCTTCTCGGATTGCTTTTTCTGTTCCTCCGTTCCCTTTCCCTGCCTCTATCGGCTGTGACGGCGCCGTCTGCTGGGTGACAGCGCTTCTCGTCACCGCCACTGGACTGCCCGTCTCCTGCGCGCGTTCTGTATCCCCGGCTGTCTGCCGTCCCTCTCTCTCACAAAACATAAAGCACATACCAATAGTTAATATGGTGGCCAATATGATACAAAAACACAATAATTTCTTCATCACTATCAGAACACCCCCAAAATGGCTTATCCTTCAGTCAAGTCTCCTCATATCTCATGGCTGCCAGTGTTACATCCCCATACTCTTCATCTTCACCATAAACCTCTTCCACTCCTCCCGGCGCATCTTTGATAAAAGCCTTATTATTTATCCATTTGATCCGGTAAGCCTTTTTCGCAAACTGAATCGCTTTCGAACCAGCAGGAGCCCTGACCTTTCCCACAGTCAATATTTTTTTACCTGCCTTAGTCGTCTGCCCCCGGAGTCGCGTATTCTTTCCTTTAAAAACAAGGACATCCGCCCCTCCTTTTTTATTATTGTCTGCATAAGGCATAGAACCGTATTTTACACTCCCCGTCGATTCGGGAAACACCAGCTCTTCCAGGCTATCGCAGTCCACAAAACAGCCATCTGGAATAATAATCTTTTTCTGGTTTTCTGGAAAAATCACTTTCTTTAACTTTTTACATTGACAAAAAGCATAGTTCTCTACCTTTCCCTGAACACAACTCTTATCTTTATTATCTGTTTTCTCCTCCTGTGGCCATCTCACAGTCTCAATAGTCGAAGCTATAAAACAATTGTCTCCAATTCTGCCACAAAACCCAACGGGAAACTCTACTTCTTTTACCTTTGCACCATTAAATGCCATTTCACATAATTTTACATCTCTACTCCCCACTACAATTTTTTTTATTTTACAGTAAGAAAACGTAGCACTGTCAATGCACTTCAGAGTTTCTGGCAAAACCATCTCCCCTGCATGACACTCAAAAAAAGCATATTCACATATTTTTGTAACCCCCTCTGGCACTACAATCTTTTTCAGATCCTGCCCCTGCAATCTCCACGCTCCGCCATGGGCAGCAATCATATCTTCCCAGCCTTTCGAAGAGTTCTCAAAGGACTGTCCGATCTCTTTCACTTTCATCCCCTGGATCT
Source organism: uncultured Lachnospiraceae bacterium (assembly GCA_947631755.1). GTDB lineage: Bacteria > Bacillota > Clostridia > Lachnospirales > Lachnospiraceae > Eubacterium_F. The sequence continues at coordinate 11,117 of CANRMO010000003.1, forward strand.
CCGATGGTATCACCAGTTCTTCCCCTTCTCCCTTTATGCTCAGTACCCGTATCCCCTCCGGCTGCAATTTCTTGTACTTTGCATAAATGTAATGTCTTCCCTCTTCATTAAAATCTTTTATTTCATATTCAATATCCCCCGCCGCCGTCACACGAAAGGGCACAGACGTATTTTGCGCCCCATCTTTTTCTGGACATATGTAACGGCGGCAGATTGCCGTTATCACGACAGTAAGTACCAGACAAAAGGCAATAGCCAGAAACAGAATCTTTATTTTCTTCATACACACTTCCTTCCCTATTTGGCAGAGGCAGCCCTGTGTTTTTTTATCAGCTTCCAGAGAAAACAGATCATTACATATAAAATAATTATCCCAGTATATATGGGCAAACCATACAACATAAGCAGGATAAACAAATAGCTGAAAATATGTCCTATTTTATCCAGTAAATCCGGCAGCGTCTGTGGGAACGTGATCTTCGCTATCCATCCGCTCCACTCCCAGGCCGCAAACAACGCGCCATTCCAACAAATACTGATCAGCATATATTTCATTGCTCCTATTTTACGGATTAGTCTGGGAGCAGCGGCGATCCACACTAACAGGGCAAAATCGCAATAAGCAAAGCCCCCATAATTCAGTGCCAAAAGCAAGACTTTTCCAATATGTTCCATCGCCATTTATGTCACACGTTTAATCCTTTCCACTTAGGAACTGTTTAGAAATAACTTTCCGCTTCGGGAAATGCTTGCATATAGGGCATTTCCCGAAGCAAATTTAAAAGCTATTTCGTGACAGTTCCTTATCTCGTCTGATTACATGATACAAAATTTCTTTCCACATTACAACATTTACTTTACGGACAATAGAACACATTCTTCCAGATTGCGCGCTCCCGTTTTCTCCAACAGTTCCTCCACGCTCCCCCGGGCCAGCACTTCCCCCTCCCTCATGATCAGTACGCAGTCCGCAATGCCCTCTACATCGCTTACAACATGTGTTGTAACCAGCACAATCTTATCCCGCGAGAGCTGTTTTATGTAATTTCTGAGATTGACTCTCTCCCCGGGATCTAACCCCGCCGTCGGCTCATCCAGTATCAGAATTTCCGGATTCCCCAGCAACGCCTGGACAAACAGAACCCTCTGCCGCATCCCCCCGGACAGCGTTTTCATTTTCTTCCCGGCCACCCCCACCAGATTCATCCTCTCCAGCAGCTCCATTATCTGCACTTTCAATTCCCTCCGCGGAATTCCCTTTAGTTTCCCCAGGTAATTGAGAAAGGCCATCACGGAAAAATCCTCATAGAAACCGTTCTGCTGTGGCATATATCCCGTCTTTTCACGGTATTTTCCCTTTAATTTCAATATCTCCTGCCCCTGGAAGAGAATCTCGCCTGCATCCCTCTGCAAATTGTCTGTCAGCAGATTCATCAGCGTTGTCTTACCCGAACCATTCTCTCCCAGAATTGCATAGACGCCCGGCTCAAACTCCATATTAAAATTCTTTAGCGCCTGTTTCTTACCGTAAGATTTACTGAGATTTTTCACCGTAAGCACAGTCACACCTCCCCTCCTCTTGTCTTTTTCCACATAAAAGAACCAGCCTGATACAGTGCGATATTGACAATGATCAGCGCAGCCGCCTCCGCACACCGCAGCCAGACCGCCCGGTCACTGCAAATGCCCGCTGCCGTCATTCCACCGGACAGCGCACCGGGAATGATACACAGAAAGCCAACAGACAAAACCATATATCCCTTTGAGAACAGCGCGGACAGACACAGAATGGCATTTTTATATGTAAATAGAACCAGCAGTTCCACGAAAGCAATGAATGACAGACAGGCGGCTATGGACAGAGGCAGCGTAATCTCTGACAGAAACGGCAGGCTCTGTACCGGCGCGGGGAGACAGCGGAGGGGATAATGGATTGATACCCTCCTCCACTCATACCAGAGCTTCACCCCCCACACCGCCAGCACAAGAACATCTGCCGCCACGTGTTTCTGCCGCAGCAGCCATCCCTGGCCCTTTTTCGCGCTCCGAAAGAGAGGAATCATCCCCCGTTTTTTATCATAAGTGAAGCTTCCCGCCACAAGAAAGAGAATACAGACACCGGCCATCACACCGTCACCGCTGCGCTTTCCGTCATTCAGCAGCACTTCATACCCCCGCCAGTTGACAAGCCACAGATCCGTGTATCCCTCTTCCCATTTTGCACTTATATACTCCCCGTATTCACTCAGATACTCATCCTCCCGCATTTTCTCCACGCGCTCTCCCGTGGCGGGCCCTTCATTTTCCTCAAAAAACACATTCCGGTACTCCTGCTCAGCCGTAAATAACATCTGAGAGGGGTTCACCGTCCCATACATCAGCCAGACAAAGAAAAAGAGGACCAGGATACCTTTCTGGCACCACAAAATCTTGTACAGTTCCCAGCAGAAGACTGGCAGTGGCGCAAGCTTGTTCCGCAGCTGCGCCGCCGCTCTTTCCATCGCCTTTGTGACCACACTTCTGGCGCGGACAGGATATCTTCTGGCCGCGGAAAAAAGCAGGAGACAGAATATAAGGCAGACAGAAACTGCCAGAAAACACACATAGAGTCCCCCGCCAGAGACCGCCCGGTTTCCCAGTCTGACATTGCGATAGGTAACCCAAAGTTCCGACAGGTCAAAGGAAAAATACAGATTGGCGTACCTGAGAAAACTCAGATTGCTCTGGGGAGCTGTCTGCAAACGAATAACGTATTCTGCCGCAAAGAGAAGCGTGTAAACACAACTCCCCAGCGCCATATTCTGAACCCGGTCAAGGATCAGCCACAGAACCAGGACTGGCAGCCAAATTCCCGCCGTCTGCAGCAGGAAAAACCAGAAAAAAAACTGCCCCATGCTACAGGGGTATGTCACCCCGCCCATCAGCGGGAGGGACTGCACCGGGACATACAGCGCCGGAAATCCGCATTTTACAACAAGGAGAACAAACATAGCCGCATAGAGCAGCAGAGAACATGCTGTCATGGCAGCAAAAAGAACCCCAAACCGCTTCACGAATAGCCTTCCCCGGCCATTCTTACATGTGTGCAGCAGAATATCCAGCCCTGTTTTTTTGTCTGCCAGAAAGAGAAATACAAGCCAGACACCAAAGGCAAACACACAGACACGAGCCAGCCGGAAAGAAACGAGGGACGCCGCACCCTGGTTCTCTAAGAGAACCGGCCGCACATCCCGCACCCGCCCGTAATCCTCTGCCGTCTTCTCTATATTCTCCCGGGCAAAAGAATCCTCCTGGTTAAACACCAAGAAAACCGACAGGCGGTTTCCGTTTTCTATAATCTTATCCATCTGTTCCGGATATTCCCGGACATACTGCTCATACTCCTCCTGCATCATCGTGAAATCATCTGTGCCGTTCTGTAAATAGTACCAGTAAACTGCGCCATTCAGCAAAAAAAGACAGAGCAGCAGGCACATACTCTTCCGGCTGCACAACACCCTTTTCCATTCCATTCCTTTGCCTATTCCTCCTCAAAACCGTATCGGACACTCTCCCACGAATCTCCCTTTGTCTTGTCATACACCTGCAGGAGAGAATTTTCGCTGTCAATGGCAAACAGAAACCGGCTGTCCCCAAACAAAAGATCCCATTTTTCCCCCACGCGGATCGTTTTCTTTTCTGAAAAGTCCATTGGATCGAAAACCGTGATCTCCCCCGAAAACATCTGCGTGCAATACATATTTTCCCCGTCAAAAGAGACAAACGGCAGTTCCTCTCCAAAAAATTTTTCTTTTATCTTTTCACAGGAACCGTCCTTTATGGAATATCGGAACACATCCCTCTCTTTTGCATAGTAAATATTGTCATCCCGGGCAAACAGTATACCCGTGTCTGTATCCTGCCCCTCCACAATGTCCGTCACCGTCCCACTGGCCGTATCATAAAAGGAATACCGGGTAACTGTCTCATCACTGTTCCCACCTGCCACACTGCTGCCAAACAGCACAGTATCATTATATGCATCAAACCCAATAATAAATGGATCCGTTCCCTCTCTTTGGAAAATCTCCTCTTTTTCATATTTCCCATCTTCCAGAGAAATGCGGTATGCACTCATAGTCCGATAGACCGGTACTTTCTGCGAATCAACGATTGCATAATAAAAATACCCCCTATGCACCGCGTTCATAAAAGAAAAACCACCTTCATCGTCGTCCAGAAGCCCGAGCCTGCAGAGCTTTTTCCTCTCACTGCCATCTGGTGCAGTCCGGTAAAGCCAGACCTCCCCGCTCATCTCCTGCTTTATCATATATAAATACCCATTATAGTAATTAAGACAGTCAATAAAGTCAGAAAATGAAGCATTGCACTCATCTGTCTGCCCGTGGGCGCAATCCGTGCGGCCGCAGACAGGTGTGATCTGCCGGCTCTGGGGATCATACAGATATAAAATTTCATCTATCATAAAATAATAACCATATTCCGTCAACACAGCCCCGGCCGTGTCGCTCCAGAACGGCTGGTCATCCACCCCTGGATTGTATCCGGATTCAGATTTCCCGGTCACAGTCTGTTTTTCGTCCCCACCGCACGCAGTCAGTGCAAGTGCGGCAAGGACAAGGTAAATAAGTAGTTTTTTCCTCATTTTGTTCCCCTGTTTTTATTAATATTTGAACTCCGGAATTGTGACTTTCGAATAACTTTTACTACTTTTCCCATATCGATAATCACACTTAGCCGAATAAAACTTCTTTCCATTCGTAGTGAATGCATTCGTAGAGGCCAAAACCCCCATGCCAGAAACTGGCTTTTTCGCCCAACATACCATTTTTTTTGTCCCCGATTTATAATAACCTGCTGGTTTTGCATACAGATAAATGGGGGTTGACCTGTCACTATGCTCTATAGAACCTTCTATGATAACCTGTCCTGTCAAAAACTGACACGTCATTATTACATTTTTGCTCCCATATGCGGCATATCTGGTCACGCTGCTTCTCGCTGATGCCACATTTCCGGTCAATACAATTCCTGCTACCATCATGATTGCAACTACTTTTGTTATCTTTTTTTTCACTTGTCATTCCTCCATATTTTTAGTCATTTATACCTGTCACCCAAAATTCCCTGTCCTCACAGTCTTTAAACGAAGCCAATTTGTCCCAACAATAACCGCTATCCCCTCCTCTCAAACAAACATAAAAATTTACAGTATCATGACTATGACAAACATCGAGTGACCTACCACCATAAAATACCACATATTTTATAAATTTCATCATTTTCTTTACGAGCGTTAGATTTTATTGGTGAACGTAAATTTTATTACAAATTTCCCCAAAAGGTATTTTCCCTTTCCACCATTAATTACATAATTACAGAAAAAATTGATTTCATTTTGAAAGATTATAGAAAATTACAAGTAAAATATTTTATGGATTACGAGATAGCGTCATAGAAGACAATCTTTCTCCCAAATCTTATAGCGATAAAAGGCCCCCCTATAATACAATTTTCAGCACAAAAAGTTCCTCTTTGTATTCCCATGTCATAGAGCCGCGATATTTTATGACCACCTGCATCATATTTCCGATGCCGTATCCGTGCAGTTCTTTATCTTCTTTTCTGGTCCTCATCCTCTCATTCTTCTCATGACAGGTATTCGCTATCGTCAGCTCCAGATTTCCACTGCCGCTCCGAATCCGGATCCGTAGTTCTCTCTTCCCCCCCTCACAGCGGAAGAGCTCCTCTCTCGCATTGTCGATCGCATTTCCCCACAGCACACATAAGTCACTGTCTGACAGCTTATTGTCTTCCGGAAATCGGCCCCGGATGTCAAGCGTGATATCCTGATCCCTGAATTCCTCTGCCGCCTCGTTTAGAAAATAATCTGCCACGGTATTTCCTGTGTACTGCATTTTACAGCCAGCGAGTCCACTCTCAATCTCTTCGATATACCGGGCCGCGTCCTCTGGTTTATTTTCCCTGCACATGTGCCCCAGCACACGGAGATGTCTGTGAAAATCATGACGGAATCTCTGGATTCCCTCATCCTTTTTCATCCGGTTTTCATAATAGCGTCTCTGATAGATCATACAGCGCTCTTTCGCATCATTTAACTCCTCCAGCCTCTTTTTCATATAGATGATGTAGAAGAACAAAATAATAAGAATGATAACGGTCACGATAAGAATTCCGGCCGCTATGATAAATGTCTCCCTGGCATAATTCAGTTCCCAGCGGTCTTTCCCCGTCAGAAGCACCGCCGCCAAAGTAGCAGTTCCCACCAATATTATAGCAGTCAGTAAAAAATATCCCCTTCCCAGTTCCTCAATCCCCTGATGGATCTCCTTTCTCTTTCCCCGAACGGCCGCAGCCAAGACTGCAATGACAAAGAGCCCAATCCCGTCTGCAAGCTGAATTGCCAAGTCATTTCCCGCCGGAATGCTGACTCCGAACACCTCAATGATATTTATAGCCAGCGCATCTATGCTGCTAATAAGAAAAAATGCGATCACCGAACACTGTATCCTTTTTGACAGCTTTCCCTCAAACAAGCTGACTACCAGCACCAGTCCCCAAAAAGTCCGGACACACAGACCAGTCAGTCCATTAAAAGGAAAACACACGCTCACTGCCACATAGAGAACCGGAATGAGAAACCGCACTCTTTTCAATGAAAAATTATACCCAAACACCCCATATGCCAGCATTATATCTTTAAGTGCCTCAAAGAAAAAGAAAATCCACCACAAAATGACATCTCTCATCCGCCGTACCCCCCATATTTAATGTTGAGTTCCCGGATCTTCCATTCCACTTCCTTTTTCCTCCGGTAAGATATCTCTAATTTCCCTTGCCGTGTGCGGATCAACCTCCCCCAGACTTCCTGGATCGCCCTATAATTTACGATACAGCCCCGGCTGATCCGTATAAAATCACAGGGGACAAGCAGTCTTTCCAATTCATTCACTGTACCCAGCAACAAATTCTTCTTCCCATCGGACATAACATATTCCACATAATTATCTTTTGATATGATATAGACGATCTCCCGGCTGTCCATACCCTCGATCATAATGTGAGGACCCAGCTGGCCAGCCAGCTCCCGCATCAGATCCGGAATCTTTTCTTCCATTTCCGTCTTCACGACAAAATCGTATACGTGTGGGCCAAATGCCTCTCTCACGATCTCCTCATGATCTGTCACAAAGACAATATAAAATCTCCCGGGCAGAACTCTCAGGCGGTTTTTCACCTCGACTCCTGTCATCCCTGGCATCTCCACATCCAGAAATAGAACATCAAAAATATCCTCTGCCCCGAAAAACTCCTGTCCATTTTCGTATTCGTAAAATATCTGTTCCTCACTGCACGGACCCGTTGACATTCTGCATAACTGTATCATTGCCTTCCGGTCCTCACTGTTGTCATCACAGACTGCAATCCTCATTCGTATCCTCCCATCTGTACTCCTTAACCCCAGATACCCCGCCTTTTCTCTCACAAAAAGACGGGGTATCTATCATCCGCGATATATGATCTCATGCCGGCCCGGCCCGTTCGAGACCATCCTGACCGGAACTTCCAGCTCTCTCTCAATAAATTCGATGTATCCGCGGCAGTTCTCCGGCAATTTATCATATTCCGTAATTCCCCGGATATCGCACTTCCACCCCGGCAGCACCTCATATACTGGTTTTGCCTTCTTTAATTCCCTCGTTGTCGGGAAATCTTTTGTCACTTTTCCGTCTATCTCATAGCCGACACAGACGGGAAGTTCGTCCAGATATCCCAGCACATCCAGCACGGTAAGGACAACCTCCGTTGCCCCCTGTACGCGGCAGCCATAACGGCTCGCCACAGCGTCAAACCATCCCATGCGCCGCGGCCGCCCTGTCGTGGCGCCAAACTCGCCGCCGTCGCCGCCGCGGCGTCTCAGCTCATCTGCCTCCTCACCGAATATCTCACTGACAAACTCACCGGCGCCCACTGCGCTGGAATACGCCTTTACCACAGTCACAATCCTCTTGATCTCATAGGGCGGCAGTCCCGCCCCGACAGCGCCGTAACCGGCCAGCGTGGAGGAGGAAGTGACCATAGGGTAAATGCCGTGATCCGGGTCTTTCAGGGATCCGAGCTGCCCCTCGAGAAGAATCCGTTTTTCCTCTTTCCGCGCCTCGTACAAGAACGCGGACACATCGCATACATAAGGTTCCACCATCCCTCTGTACTCCGCCAGCGTCTTCATAAGTCCCTCCACAGAGAGAGCCGGTTTGTGATAGAGATGTTCGAGCAGGACATTCTTTTTCTCACAGATCCCCTCTATCTTTTCCCGGAGCGCCTCCTCGTCAAAGAGCTCCGAGACCTGGATACCCATTTTCGCATATTTATCAGAATAGAATGGCGCAATGCCCGATTTCGTTGAGCCAAAAGACTTGCCCGCCAGACGCTCCTCCTCATACTGGTCAAACAGCACGTGGTAGGGCATCACGATCTGAGCCCGGTCACTGACTTTGATTTTCGGCTCCGGCACGCCTCGTTCCACAATCCCACGGATCTCCTCAAATAGCGCTGGGATGTTCAGCGCTACGCCATTACCGATAACGCTTGTGGTGTGATCGTAAAAGACGCCCGACGGCAAAATGTGAAGGGCAAATTTACCATAATCATTTACAATGGTGTGTCCCGCATTGCTGCCACCCTGAAAACGAACGATGATATCCGATTCCTCACTGAGCATATCGGTAATCTTTCCCTTGCCCTCATCGCCCCAATTGGCTCCCACAACCGCTGTTACCATAGCCATTCCTCCTCATAGAGTTCCCCCGCAGCCATATTTTCCGCCACAGCGAACTTCTCTCCAAATTTATTTGTGTGCGGAAAGGATTTCCAACACACGCATTCCAATTATACACAAAATTTCAGTACACTTCAACGATTTTGTAAAAAATCTTACAGAGACCTGCAGCTGCTATTCCTGCAGCATGGCCAGTTTTTTCTCCGGCCAGTCCGTGGAAGTGTGGATATTCAGGATACTCTGAGTCTCGTGGGCGGCGTTGTAATACCACATGGCCGCCTCTTCCCGGTCTCCCTTTGCCAGAAAATACTCGCCTAATTCCCAGCACATCTCAGAAGAGGCCTCACTGAGCAGGTCTTTCAGGGACATTTTCAGCAGTGTATGGCTGTCATCCCGAAGGCGGGCGGCGCGGCACACGATACAGGCCGCCTCTTTCACTTCATCCAGGCTGCGCTCCGGGTCCAGTGCCGTCTCTGTAAAAAACGGCTCCGCCTCCAGAAAATCCTCATCCTCCCCTGAGATATAGAGCTCCATGGCATACATGTGATGGAGGCGCTTCGAGAGCCGCCTCCCCATTTGGATCTGCTTCTGGAATACCGCAAAATCTCTCCGGCTGTGACTGCTCTCCGGCCGGTGGCAGATCACAATATCCGAATCAAATACAAGCGGGTCAAGGCGCACCATCTCATGAATTGGCTCTGTCCATATAAACTCCCGCAGCCTCTTAAAAAGCTTGGGGCGGTACTCCTCATCAAAATTATAGGCGGTCCCATAGGACAGCTGATTGCCATATTTCATCTGCACAATGTCAATTTCATCTATTAAATTTTCTTTTAACGCTCGGAATCTCGCGCGGTTTTCCGCATCCAGCACCTCGTCTGCATCCGCGGAATAAATGTAGTCCTTTGTCGCCTTAGCAAATGCAAAATTTCTGGCCGCTGAAAAATCATCAATCCACTCAAAATCATAAATTTTGTCCGTATACCGCCCCGCAATCTCCTTTGTGGCGTCTGTGGAACCGGTGTCTACAATAATAATCTCATCCATCATATCCGCGATGCTGTCCAGGCACCGGGCCAGTATCCGCTCCTCATTTTTCACTATCATGCAGCAACTGATCTCTATCATAGCAATCCTCCATTCTCCCAGCTTTTTATTTATTAAATCTTGTTTTGTTTTTATTGTTTCCCCGGATATGCAGCCAGCTAATTTATCTTTTAACTCTGCAATAACTGACAATCTGGATCTGGACACTGCGCATCCCCTGATACTCATTGACCTGGGGATAGTAGGTGAGCGCAACATCCAGATGGTTCTCTCTCCCCTCATACATCCTTGCCAGCTCCCCCTCGCCCCACTCCTTTCTAACGAAAGCCTCAAACTCCTCCCTACCGCGAAAGAGCATGGCGTCACAGCGGTTTCCCCGGCTGTTTTCCACCCGCAGTTTCAGTACATTTTTCTCCCTGCCGAGCACACGTCCGTTTAGGACTTTAAAGTGCTGTTCCGCAAAGAGCGGCTTCGCATTCCCCACCCCAAAGGGCTCCATACAGGATAATTCTTCGATCAGCCGCTCGGTCACAAATCCGACCGGCATCGCCGCGTCGATCCGCACAAGCGGCCGGAAATCTTCCTCTCTGAGAACTGCCTGTTCATTCAGCCTCCGCTCCAGCTCTGGCAGGTTTTCTTCCCGCAGCGTCATTCCCGCCGCCATTTTGTGGCCTCCAAACCGCTCCATCAGATCTTTGCACTTCATCAGTTCCCGAAACATGTGATAATTCTCTATGGAACGCCCGGATCCCTTTACCAGCCCCTCTTCCGTGCGTGTAAATACGATAACCGGATGGTGATAACGCTCTTTTATCCGCCCGGCGATGATCCCCACCAGGCTCTCATGGGTGTCTGCCAGAAGTACGATGAGAACAGGGGGCAGGCCGCCGGACTCCCCATAGCTGCCATCCTCGCTGAGCCGTCTTTTTTCCAGGATCTCAAATGCTTTCTCCGCTCCCTCCTCCGTCATTGCCTTTCTCGACTCGTTAATCTCTTTCAAGTGCGCCGCTCTCTCCCCGGCAGCGTCAGGATCCTCCTCCATCAAAAGGTTAAAAGATTCTTTAACTGTTGCGATCCGGCCTGCCGCATTAAAACAGGGGCCGATCACAAAACCGATATGGGCGGCGCTTATTTTCCTTCCCGACAAGCCCTGAACATCCAAGAGAGCCCGCAGGCCAAGATTTTCCGTACTTCCTATTCTATTTAATCCTGCTTTAACAAGTATCCGATTCTCATCTCTCAGCTCCATCACATCTGCCACCGTGGCCACCGCCACATATTCCAGCAGTTCCTCTTTCTCCTGTCCCGGCACACCACATGCATCATAGAGGGCACAGATCAGCTTATAGGCTACCCCGGCGCCGCACAGCCCGGAAAAGGGATAGGTCTCGTCCTCCCTCTTTGGATCGACTACAGCATCTGCCGCCGGCATCTCCTCCTGGATCTCATGGTGATCCGTCACGATCACTTTCATCCCTTTTGCCCTGGCATAGTCCACCTGGGAATTGGCCGCAATGCCATTGTCGCATGTCACCAGCAGTTTTCTTCCATCCTCCCATGCCTGGTCTATGATACGCTCATTTAAACCGTATCCCTCCCGCACCCGGTCCGGCGTGTAGATCTCTGCCTCCAGGCCAATCCTCCGAAATGCCCTCCACAATATGTACCCCGAAAAAATGCCGTCGCAGTCAAAATCAGAGGCGATCGCCACCTGTTCTGTCCCCCGGGCGGCAAGGAGAATCTGTACCGCCCGGTCCACATCCTTCATCCGCAGGGGATCATAGAGATCTTCCAGAGTGCCGTTGAGGTATCGCCGCATATCATCAACATCTGTTAAATCTCGATTTACCATGCACCTGACCACGAGGGGCGACACGCCAAGCTGCTCTGCCAATCCATTAAAATCTGCCTTTTTCGTCTCCAGTATCCATTTCTCCCGCACTGTCATTTTCCTGCCTTTCCCAAACATACATATAAGAATTTTAACATGACTGTAGAGGTCAGGCAATTCTTTTTCAGAACTTTTTCGATCCTTTCCGGCAAAAACCACCCCCCGCAAATGGCATTTGACTTTCTCCTGATATAACGCTACAATATATCCTGATACCTAGTACAACGAATACTAAATAAGAAACTTAATATTCGTTGTACTAGACACCCCAAACATACCGCCCGGCACAGCCGGACAGCGCAGAAAAGAGGCAGAAAGAATATGAAATGGATCCGTTTTACGATAGACACTCATGTAGACGCAGTAGATATGCTGGGTTATATGCTGGATGAGATCGGCGTAGAGGGAATTGAGATCGAAGACCACCTCCCCCTCTCGGAAGAGGACAAAAAAAAGATGTTTGTCGATATCCTCCCCGATCCGGTAGAAAACGACAACACCGCAAAGGTTCATTTTTATATGGAACCGGAAAACTGTGATCCGGAAAAGATTATGCTCCAGGTTCAGAATATTATAAGTGAAATCAGCGAATTTTGCGAGACTGGCAGTGGTACGATCTCCTTATCCGAAACAGAGGACAAAGACTGGATCAACAACTGGAAAGCTTTCTTTAAACCGTTCCGCGCCGCCAATAATATTGTGATCAAACCCACCTGGGAAAACTATGAGCGGGAAAAAGATTCCGACATTGTGATCGAAATCGACCCCGGCATCGCGTTTGGGACTGGCTCCCACGAGACAACACGGCTCTGTATTCAGGCGCTGGAGAAATATGTGAAACCAGGGCACTCCGTGCTGGATATCGGCTGCGGAAGCGGGATTTTGTCCATCGCCGCGCTGAAACTCGGCGCAAAACACGCCACCGCTATTGACATTGACGAAGTGGCAGTCCGGTCCGCCGCAGAAAATATGGAGACAAATAAAATCCCCGCCACACAGTACGCCCTGTATGACGGAGATCTGATCACAGACCAGTATTTAAAAGTATCCGCCGGCCAGAATCACGACATCGCAGTCGCCAACATTCTCGCTGACGTCATTATCCCACTGACTGGCGTAATCCGCCCCCACATCCGGAAGGGCGGCCTCTATATCACATCCGGGATCCTTGACACAAAAGAGGCCGATGTTCTGGAAGCTATGAACGACAATCAATTTGAAATCCTTGGCGTAGAGCACATGAAAGAGTGGTGCTGTATCATCGCCAGGGCATAACCCCGCAGAACCAGGCCTGTCCCCCGGATTGGCCCACATATCCCAGACAGATATGGTTAAGAACCGATTTCCTCATCTTTGATCGCTTGAAATGCGCTCGTCACTGTGACCGCAACGACTGCGACAACGATTACTACTGCCAGTATGGCAATGCCCCCAACCACCCCAAGGGCGATCATTGTTGTTTGATCCATCTCAGATACCTTCCTTTCTGGCAACAGGCATCCGCCCTGCCGCCCACTTAAAAACTATATCCAGTCTAACACAAAATTCTTTCCCAGGCAAGGATTTCAGACTCTGTAATGCCCGACAATATCATTTCTCTTGCCAAGTATATCTTCTTCATAAGCGGCCTGATAGGGGTCGTTATGATGAATGACGTAAGAGATCCCCTCATCATTCCGGTTATCCGACACGATACCAATATGTTTTTCGAACACCACGATATCCCCGCCCTGCCACTCTCCGATCTCATGTATATCCGTAGTCAGAGCCGTGGCCGTATGGGCAAAATATATTTTAAGATTCTTTACCCGCCTGAAATCAATGTTATCATTGATCTCCTCTATGCCGTATTCACTGCCGTCTGACCGGATATCCTCATCTACCAGCTTCCTCAGATCATACCCGGCGCCGAGAAGCGCGTTCGCGACAACATCTGTGCACACACCATATCCGTCATCCGGATATCCCCCCTCATAATATCTGCTCTTGTATTTAGGGTTTGTGGAAATATATGCCCTGGCGCTCCGCAGAATATCCGTCTGGTCGTCAATCCCATCCCCATCAAAATCGACAGGGCTGTGTATGTCCGCAATTCCAAAATCGCTGTTGCCCTTCGCCGTGATCTTCTCACTGCTTGTGTGGATGAACAGATAGCGAAAATGATATGCACACGCGCAAAGCAAAATCAGCGCGGCCGCAATACAGCAGACCACCCACCCCTTTTTCGATACTTTTCGCCCTTTTGCTTTCATTAATATACTCCTCCCCCTATAAAATCTGCCCTGAATCTTTTGCAATTTAAGTTTAGTATACCATTTAATTTATCCAATTGCAAATCCCTGTTTTTTCTGTTATAATACTTTTTGCCTGCAGAATCGCAGACACTTTTTCCTGCCACACAGGCGGTTGTGATGGAATTGGCAGACATGCAAGATTTAGGTTCTTGTGCCGCAAGGCGTGTGGGTTCGAGTCCCACCAACCGCATAGCTTTCAGCTCTTTAAAATTCTTTCTATTTCTCACAGAAAGGCGGCTCACCAATATGAATCAGAATTTAAAAAAAATGATCAGTTACTACAGGCCCTACATGAAAATATTCTGGCTGGATATGTTTTTTGCGGCTCTCTCGGCCGGGGTTGCCCTGATGATACCGCTGGTCGTGCGCTATGTCACATCCACCATGATCCTGCTGCCCCGGGAGGACATTCTGCATAAACTCCCCTATATCGCCCTGTTTTTGTTCCTGCTTCTGGCGGTCGACTGCTACAGCCGCTTCTTTATCGGCAATTACGGCCACGTCATGGGGGCAAAGATGGAGTACAATATGCGGGCTGAGATTTTCGGCCATATGCAAAAATTGTCCTTTTCCTTTTACGACGACGCAAAAGTGGGGCAGCTCATGAGCCGCATAACCTCAGATCTGTTTGACATCACAGAACTTCTTCACCACGGCCCCGAAAATATTATCCTGTCCGTGCTGAAAATATCCGGCGCGCTCATTATCCTCCTGAACATTAACGGATGGCTGGCACTGGCGGCCTTTATCGTCCTGCCCTTTATGTTCCTGTTCGCCTTTCTCCTGAACCGAAAAATGCGCCATGCTTTCAAGCGGAACCGGGAGAAGATAGCGGATATCAATGCCCAGATCGAGGACAACCTCTCAGGTATCCGCGTGGTGAAATCTTTCGCCAATGAATCCATCGAAAAAAAGAAATTCAAGAAAGGAAATGACGGATTTCTGTCCGCCAAAAAGAACAGCTATCATTATATGGGAACTTTCCAGGCGGGGGTGGGCGTATTCACTACCCTTATACAAGTGAATGTAATCCTTGTGGGCGCCTGGCTGATCGCCATGCAGCGCGTAACCATCAGTGATCTCATCACCTTTCTCCTCTACATCGGCGTCTTCACTGACCCGATCCGCACACTGGTGGATTTCACCGAACAGTTCCAGAACGGCTATACCGGATTTGAGCGCTTCCGCGAAATCATGGATATCATGCCGGACATAAAAGACGAAGAAGATGCCGTTCCCTTAAACAATGTCAGAGGGGATATAACATTTGAAAATGTATCATTCCACTACAGCGACAATGACACGGTTGTCTTAAATAATATCAATTTAACGGTCCCGGCCGGATCCTATGTCGCCCTGGTTGGCTCCTCCGGCGCCGGAAAGACTACGCTTCTGAAGATCATTGTCGGGGAACTTGCTCCGGATGGCGGCAGCGTAACCGTTTCGCGCGGAAAAACTCTCGGATATCTTGAGCAGCATCAGGCAGTTTCTGACGATGCCACAATCTATTCGGTTCTTCTCGAAGAAAAGAGGCATCTCCTCGATA
>CANRMO010000004.1 GCA_947631755.1 uncultured Lachnospiraceae bacterium
CGTAGCCGTATATTTGGGGAAATGGATAATTTGAGGTATGTATATGAGCAAACCAAATGTATGCTCAAACAGAAAATAAAGGAATTGTTTGCAAATGATTGTTCGGGACATGATTATTGGCATAGCATAAGAGTCTTAAATAATGCAGAAAAAATTGCAAAGACAGAAAAATGCGACGAATATATAGTGATGATTGCTGCATTGCTGCATGATGCGGATGATGTAAAGATATTTGAAACAACGGATTATGAAAATGCACGACGTATTATGTCAGATTGCTGTCTTACAGAAGATACGGCAGAGTGTGTAATTGATATTATCAGGAAGATTTCATTCAAAGGTACAGAAACCATTTGTCCAACGTCAATAGAGGGGAAAATTGTGCAGGATGCAGACCGATTGGATGCAATGGGGGCGATAGGAATCGCAAGGGCTTTTGCCTATGGAGGGAATCATAACAGGGTGATTCATATTCCAGGTTGCCAGCCTGATGTGAATATGGATGAAACTGAGTATAGGAATAATAAAGGCACAACGATAAATCATTTTTATGAAAAACTACTTTTGATTAAAGATATGATGAATACGGATTGTGCAAAAACCATTGCTCAGAAGCGGGATCGGTATATGCGTGAGTTTTTAAATGAATTTTATGATGAATGGAACGAACAATGAAAGAGGCAATTAAGTTTAGTAAAGGGGAGATATGGTAAGATGACAGAGGTAAAATTTTATGAGAGTATAGAAGATGAACTGCTTAAATTTGCTGTGATAATATCCAAAACACAGGATAAATACATCTTTTGCAAACATAAGGATAGAGATACATGGGAAATTCCCGGAGGTCACCGGGAACAGTTTCCAGGGGACTCTGGGAACTGGGAAAATATTATAGATACCGCAAAGAGGGAACTGTATGAGGAAACAGGTGCTCTTGAATTTGATATAGAGCCTATTTGTGTATACTCTGTTACAGCACCTGATAATTTTGATGGTAAGGAAACTTTTGGAATGTTATTTTTTGCCGATATCAAATGTTTTGAAACAGAGTTACATAGTGAAATTGAGAAAATTGCGTTAATGGATGGACTGCCAAAAAGATGGACATATCCTGATATCCAGCCACATTTGATAAACGAGGCAAAGAGGCGGGGCTTTCCTTTATTTTTTTAAACATTCCAAAATAGGTTCAATATATTTCTTATCTGATATATCATAAGATGCAGAAATCATCTTTACCATCTCGCGCTCTGCTTCTGTTTTATCTTTTTTGGCTTTGAGCATTTTTATAAACATTTTCATCATAAGTTTTGACGGAACAGACATTTTTTCATAGTTAAATCCGCCTGGGCAATAAAAAGCGTCTACTTTTTTTGATCCAAATTCTTTAAAATTCTGTTTGAAAAATTGTTCAATTTCTGGATTGTCTATTGGACTTCCGCCAACACAAAACACAATTAATTTCTTATCCGCCCATTTATCTATGTTGTCTTTAAACCATTTAAATTTGCTGATACTGCCTGCACATGCCCAGCCTCCAAAAACAATTGCCTCGTATGTATCCAGACTTTTTCTTTTTGCCGCTGACAATTCAAGACAATCAGCGCCTGTTGCTTCTGCTATCCACTCTGCATATCTCTTTGTAAATCCAGTTTGTGAATTATAAATTATTAATGTCTTCATCGGCAACCCTCTTTTCCAGATTTTCTATTCCTGCATATAGCTTTGATAAGAGAATAAAAAGCGTTTCAATTTCTTTTTCCGTATAAACTTCAAAAAGATATTTCAATTCTTCCTCGTATTCTAAAAAATCATTCTGAAAATAGTCGTTCACTTTTTCTGTGGTGCAAATACACATAGCCCTTGTATCAAGGGGGCTTTGCTTAATAATAATAAAGCCCTTCTTCATCAGAACATCAGCTAACTTTTTAATATTTTGTCTCGAACACCCCAGCAAATTTCCTAATTGTGTAAATGTTAGCGGCTCTTTTGATTGTCTGACTATTGACAATAGCATAAACTGTTTTAGCGATACCTTTGGAATATGGTTGTCAAAAAGTGTTTGCAGTTTATTCCCCGCAATAAATAATGTGCTGAAAATAGCTTTCCTTTGATCTTCTGTGGTATTCGAAAACCTTGTAATCAAATCATCTAAATTCATATAATTCTCCTTATAGGTAACTTGTTGCATATTTAATTATAGCAACAAGTTACCTATAAGTCAAGATAAAAAGAAAATACACATTATTTATTATTTTTTTGCAAAGTTCCTCAAAGAAAAACAGCAGAGCATTACGTCTTGTGTTGTGACAGGAGGACTGTCCCGATCAATAGTAAAATCGGGAATACAATTGCTGCCAATATTCCTGAGTGTAGATTATTATTAAAGTGGCTTGATACAATACCTGCCAAAGTGGGGCCGCCGGAACACCCTAAATCACCTGCCAAGGCAAGCATGGCGAACAGAACGGTTCCGCCCCCCTTTATAGAAACGGCGGTTTTACTGAATGTTCCCGGCCAAAGAATGCCTACGGCGAACCCGCATAATGCGCATCCGGTTAATCCGAGTATCGGAACGGGGACAAGGGCGATGCATAAATAAGAAATGATACACAAAATACAACTGAATTGCATAAATCGGTCTAAGTTCAGTTTATGTCCGTATTTTCCGTAAATCAGCCTTGATAATCCCATCATCATGGCAAATGCCATTGGTCCCGCCAAATCTCCTATAGTTTTATTTACGCCGAGGCCCTGCTCCGCAAAAGTGGACGCCCATTGGCTTACTGCCTGTTCGGATGCTCCTGCGCACATCATCATAAGCATAAACAGCCAAAAAATCTTTTTTCTGAACAGTCTGTTTACAGTCAAGCCCTGCTCACCCTCTGTGTTTAAAGAATAAATGGGAGCTTTTGCAAAGAGGATCATATTGCATACGGGAATAACAGCCCAAATGACAGCGAGGATTTTCCAATTGCCGGTTCCTGCAACTGCAAAAAAAGCCGTAGAGAGCAATACTACGCCCATATGCCCCCAGCAATAAAAAGAGTGGAGCAGGCTCATAGCTTTTTCTTTATTGTCAGTAGGGCATGCTTCCATAATAGGGCTGACGAGAACTTCAAGCAAACCGCCTCCGACAGCATAAATAATAACAGAAATCATAATCCCTATAAAGGCGTCGGGCAGCAATTCGGGCAGAAATGTCAGTAAGATCAACCCCGTTGCTGAGAATATATCAGCAATAATAACGGAGGAACGGTAGCCGATCTTATCAATAAATCCTGCCGAAAGTATATCAACGGTCAATTGTATGATAAAATTCACTGTAATCAGTGCAGTTATTTTAGACAGCGAAATATGATAGCTGTTTTGAAAAGTCACAAACAGCAAAGGAACAAAATTATTTACTATAGCCTGAACGATATATCCTATAAAACAGGCGGCCATTGTTTTCTTATAATTTGGTTTTATAGTACCACTCCCTGGTCATTAATTATCTGTGCAGTAAACACATAATTTTAGTATACTCTCTGAGGTGTTTTTTCTCAACTGCCTTTCTCGGATTTTAGAACACAAATTTTTTAAAAAACGGATTTATATTTGTATTATAAGATGATATAATAAAATCAGATGAGGTTGGAATTATCAAAATATCTATAGGGACTTAGAACAATCCAGAAAACAAATTAAAATGGGACAATGTAGCAGTGCGGAAGAGGTGTTTAATGGGCTGGAACAAAGATACGGATTTTGAAGTTATATTCATATCTTTTATGGATTAGGACAAGGAGTACAATATATTTCTGAGATAGAAAATTATAAAAAATCTTTGATTTACGAATATGTTACGGGCAAGAAGGAAGTACCACAGGAATATCAGGTATAAGATGTAAACTTATCTATAGCATGAAATGGATTGGAAGGAGATTGAATGGAAAATAAAAATGACATAATAGTATCAGATCAATCATTAGATACTTTAATTTCAAATTCGATTGAGTTAATACAATATGCCAGACAGCTCGTTGCAAAACAGGTAAATTTAGTGCAGCTTATGACATATTATTCTCTTGGCAAGTGGATTGTGGAGGTACAGCAGGAAGGACAGGAACGCGCCCAATATGGGAAAAAGGTTATAAAAACTTTGTCTGAGCATTTAACGGAAAAGTTTGGCAGAGGTTTTTCAAAAGCAAATTTAGAATTTTTTAGAAGATTTTATTTAAATTATGAAGATCGAATTGCCGAAACAGTGTTTAGGCAATTCGCAATCGAAAAAACTGAAACAGTGTTTAGGCAATTGGAAGAAAAGCCTCCATTTGTTGTATCATGGTCACATTATTTACAACTTATGCGAATTGAAAATAAAGATGAACGTAGTTTCTATGAAATAGAATCGGCAAAGTCCGGATGGGGAATCAGAACATTGCAAAGACAGTATAATTCCAGTCTGTATGAGAGATTGGCACTTAGCAGAGATAAAGATGCTGTAATGCAAATGGCAAAAGAGGGAAATGTGATTGCTAAGCCGCAAGATATTGTAAAGCAGCCCACTGTATTAGAATTTCTTGGCTTGGAGGAAAAAGCGGAATATTCAGAGAGTGATTTAGAAACAGCAATTATTAACAAGTTACAAAAATTTTTGCTTGAATTGGGAAAAGGTTATTTATTTGAGGCACGACAGAAACGATTTACTTTTAATGAAGATAACTATTACGTGGATTTGGTCTTTTATAATCGGCTTTTGCGTTGTTATGTTTTGATTGATTTAAAGGTGGACAAGCTGACACATCAGGATATTGGGCAGATGCAGATGTATGTGAATTACTATGACCGATACGAGAAACTTGATGAAGAAAATCCGACAATTGGCATTTTGATATGTAGGGAAGCGAATGATGCACTGGTAGAGATTACACTTCCTAAAGATGCCAATATTTATGCTTCCCAATATAAACTTTATTTACCGGACAAAAATTATTGCAGGATAAGCTCAGACAATGGATTGCGGAAGAAGAAGCATGAGCATAATGGCTATAACAGAAAAGCAATTTGGGTCTGGCATAGAACAGGAATAAAAGTTGCTACATGTAGCGATTTTGCCTTTAAAAAATATGAAGATATCAGTTTAAACAATGGACTTGGGAGAAAAAGTATGACACTCCAAAGTTAGTCGTATATGTTTTGCGGAACGGCTTTAAACACAGGGGGACTACTTTTAGAGTCTGTTATTTTAAGCCTGAGTCTGCATTGAATGAAACAGCACAGGTTCAGTATGCAGAAAACGAAATTATTGAATGGCAAAAAGGCGGAAGGGATTTTGCTGGAGAATGGAATGAAAGCTGATGCGGACTATGTTGTATGTGCTTGTGATACAGATTACACGTTCCATAATCTGCTGCCCGAAAAGTATATGCCGCAGGGACTTAAAAAGATGTATGCTGATAGAGAAAAATATCCGGTTAGCAGTGGATTCCAGATTGCCTATGCCGTAGATGGAGTGTTTTCGGAATTAACAGGAACAAGGATATTTCCATGTGGTGAGATGAATGTGGGAAGCCAGATGGTGCGGCGCATGAGTATTCAGTCCTATGATTATGAACCGGATTTTGCGCCAGAGGGAAAAATGATTTTACAAACCAATTTTTCGCAGACAGAGGCCGATTATAAATACTGGGAGCAGCTCTATAAAGATAAGGCGGCATATGATAAACGGAAGACTGAAATTGCTGGGCAGGCAATGAAGCGGGTTGTCAAAGAGTATCCATTTCTGGAGGGGAAAATCCGTGTGATTGATGTTTGGTCGCCAATGACATATACAAAGTATTGTAATTCCTACAGAGGTGCATATATGAGCTTTGTAACTACCAGACAGGCAAAGAGTATCACCGTACCGGGAGTGGTGAAGGGGATTGGCAATGTGCTGCTGGCAAGTCAATGGTTAATGGGGCCCGGAGGGCTTCCGACGGCGGCTGCAATGGGGAAATTTGCGGCATGGAGGATTATAAAGGGATAAAGAGGCTGATTATTATGACAAAGTGGGACGCATTGTTTGGAAAGGATTTCTATTTCAAAATAGAAAATGATGAACGCAGATATCTGGGGCTGAATGAAGTCGAGGATGATTGGGAAATCACACAATTTTACAGTAAGACAAATTTGTGGCATAAAAGGACAAGCGTATTTTGGTGTGAAAATCTTGTGAAGAAAGTCATTGTTGAAGAAAAGAGGGTGAATGAAGAGAGGATAACATACGAATGTATTACAGAATATGATACAAATTTACAGACTGAAAATAGAGAATGGCTGCTGCCGCTGACATCAAGGGGAAAAAAGAAGAAAGTGAACGCTACAAATATTTTGGCGGTTGATCCATTCGGCTGTGGATTTCATTTTCACCTGGATACATTACAGGAATCTTCTGTAAGTATGTCAATATATAATCCCAGGAATAATAAACATATAGCGATTGGAGAATGGGACCGGATAAATAAGATCAAAAATGATGCCGGATTTCACGATTTTATGAGTTATTATATGCAGACATGCCCCCCGGATTATTTTGATAAAATAAAGTCATTGCGCGAGAGTAAACATGTTACAGTCAAATATAAAACAGGGGATATATTTAGGATAGAAATTGATCGGTTTCATTACGGCTATGGGATAATTACAGGGCAGATCAGGCAAATAAGGAAGTGGAAAGAGCTTCCGGAACACCATAGTCTGAGAAAACTAATGATGGTTCCTATTATGGTCAGGTATTATGATATTCGTACAACAAATGGGAATCTGTCAGCAGATGAATTGTCTGGCGTTCCGCTGGGGCGGGTAGATATATGTGGTGATAATGACATTATATGGGGGACCCATAAAATTGTAGGCCATAAAGAACTACAGGAGGATGATATAGAATTTAATCTTGTATGTACGAAAATCCAGGAATTATCGGATAATTCAACAGTCCATACATATGATTTCCTTGTCTCAGACGGAATAGTTGATTATCCCGGGAAATTTAACTTATATGTCGAGTGGGGAACGGCAGCAGCTATATTACCATTTGAGCGAATTTCTGAAACACTTAAAGAATATTTAAAAGAGTATCGTTCGCCTCATAATGGTGTGTCTGTAGGGGCAGGCACATTATTACAAAATATGTTGCTTTATGGCGAGTCGGCATATGAATATAAGTACAATCTGTTAAATGATATAAATAAAAATATGCGGGAAGAGCTGTTTCGTTGTCTGGGTTTAGATTCAAATACAGAATTTGATGATTTTGCAAGGAGGTTTGGCGGATTAACAAAGAAAGAAATAGTAAAGCGAAACTTATAGTTGTTATTTGAAACTGTAAACATTGTAAAGAAGGAGGATAATAGTGGCTGTATCAACAATTAAAGCTGAATTTCAGTGTAAAGTAGAAAAAGTGTGGGAGTTGGTT
This sequence comes from uncultured Lachnospiraceae bacterium, assembly GCA_947631755.1. Taxonomy (GTDB): domain Bacteria; phylum Bacillota; class Clostridia; order Lachnospirales; family Lachnospiraceae; genus Eubacterium_F. The sequence goes on from CANRMO010000004.1 coordinate 7,442, forward strand.
ACATCATTAGACAAGTATTCATGGCGGAGTGATTTAGAGAAAATCGTGGTAACAGTACCGGGAAAAGAGTTTGAGGAATATACAAAAGATGGCTATGTTACGAAGTTTAAAATTACAGCTGTGGATGAATATAAAAGGTATGAATTTGATATGGAAAACGGCAATATGCAGGGGCATTGGACTGGGATTTTTTCTTATGATGAGGGTATTACAGCAATTGAATTTACAGAAAACGTAACTGCAAAAAAGCGGATTATGAAACCATTTGTCGGAACTTATTTAAAGAAACAACAGAAAAAGTATATATTAGATTTGAGGAATGCGCTGGGGACACAGTAAAAATGGAGGCTGCCATTCTCATTTCCTTGTGGCGCGTCAGGGGAAGTTGTGTTATCATATAAAAAGAACTGTCACAGAATAAAACCGAGTGTTATTCGGTTTGCAGGTACTGTGCGCGCGCCCGGGCCTGTCAGAAACTATAACAAGGCGTGCGCGAATGGAGGGAAATATGGCAGAGATCAGACCGTTTCGCTGTGTCAGGCCAGATGCTGATGTGGCGGGCCGTGTGGCGGCGCTGCCCTATGATGTTTACAACAGGGCTGAGGCAAAAAAGGAAGTACAGAGAGAACCGCTGTCGTTTTTGAAAATAGACAGGGCGGAGACTAGTTTTGATGACTCCGTTGACACATATGCGCCGGAAGTTTATGAGAGGGCGAGAGAGCTTTTGCAGAAAGATATCGCGGATGGCGTCTACGAGAGAGATGGCGAAGAGGGATATTATATCTATGAGCTGACCATGGACGGGCGCTCCCAGACCGGCCTTGCGGCATGTGCATCTGTGGATGATTATGTAAATAACGTGATTCGGAAACACGAGAACACAAGGGCGGACAAAGAGGAGGACCGGATTCGCCATGTGGATACATGCAGTGCACAGACAGGGCCGATTTTCCTGGCTTACCGATCGGAAAAAGTGATCAATGATGTCGTGGAAAAGACGAAAAATAACGCCCCGTTGTATGATTTTACCGCTGTGGACGGGATTACCCACAGGGTATGGAAAATCAGTGATCCGGTGGATGTTTCGGTGATCCGGGAGGCATTTGCGAAGATTGGCCGGATCTACATAGCGGACGGCCATCACCGCGCGGCGTCTGCCGTGAAAGTGGGATTGAAGAGAAGGGCAGAAAACCCCGATCATAACGGCTCAGAGGAGTACAATTATTTTCTCTCGGTGCTCTTTCCCCACGACCAGCTGATGATCATGGATTATAACCGGACGGTGAGAGATCTAAATGGGCTGAGCCGTGAGGAATTTTTTCAGAGGGTGAAAGAGAATTTTTCGGTACAGGAGTGCGACGGGCCGGTGAAACCGGAGAAAAAGGGAACTTTTGGCATGTATCTGGATAAAAAGTGGTATCTTCTGACTGCGGGGGAGGAGCTGTCTGCCGGAAAGGATGCGGTGGGCAGTCTGGACGTATCGGTACTCCAGGACTATCTGCTTGGCCCGGTACTGGGGATCGGCGACCCGAGGACGGATGAGCGGATTGATTTTGTCGGCGGCATCCGGGGACTGGAAGAGCTGGAGAAGAGGGCGGATTCGGATATGGAAGTCTCCTTTTCCATGTATCCCACTTCGATTACGGAATTGTTTGACGTGGCGGACCAGAATCTGCTGATGCCGCCGAAATCGACCTGGTTTGAGCCAAAGCTTCGAAGCGGGTTGTTGATCCACGAAATATAATATCGAATTATGAGAGGCAAAGAACGGAGGTTAGGATGGCGTTAAAATTAGAGGATTTTATGCAGTGGCCGCAGATCGAAGAGCTGGAGTATGCGGAATGTGGCAGGCCGGAGACGGTATTGGGGCCGAGAAAGGCGGACCGGACCCATGTGCTGGTGACGGCATTTTTGAGAGACGTGGACGAGGTATCGGTGAAGGTGCTGGATACGGGGCGCCAGTACAAGATGCAGAAAATGGATGACGAGGGATATTATGCCGTGATCATTCCGGCGAAAAAAATCCCCTCGTACCATTTTCTTGTGAAGAGAGGGAAAAAGCGGGAAGAGATAGTGGATCCCTACGCGGTGGAAGCCCAGATTGATGCCATGGAGCGGGACAAGTTTATCAACGGGGTAAACGATACAGTCTATGAAAAACTGGGCGCACATGTCATGACGCTGGACGGGGTAAAGGGCACATATTTTGCCGTGTGGGCGCCGAATGCCAGGGCGGTCAGTGTGGTGGGCGATTTTAACGGCTGGGACGCCAGCACCCACCCGATGAGATACATGGAGGACGCCGGGATTTATGAGTTGTTTGTGCCGGGGGTCGGAAGTGGCGGGCTCTATAAGTACCAGATTCTTGGGAGCACGGGCCAGCGGGTGCTGAAAGCGGATCCCTTTGCCTCTTATGCGGAAAAACGCCCTGCGACGGCCAGCATTGTCTGGGAGACGGATTATAAATGGCAGGATAAGAAATGGATGGAAGCCCGGAAGACATGGAATGTAAAAAAGGAGCCTATGCTTATCTATGAGGTGGCGCTGTGCGGATTCCGCAGACCGGATCCGTCCGGGGATGAGGGGGAGAGCGAAAAGGAAAGTTTCTACAACTACCGCGAGCTGGCACCGATGATCGCGGAGTACTGCGGGGAGATGGGGTACACCCACGTAGAGCTGATGCCGGTTATGGAACATCCGCTGGACGCCTCCTGGGGGTATCAGGTGACCGGATATTTTGCTCCGACTTCCAGGTATGGCACGCCGGATGATTTCCGCTATTTTGTAGATTACATGCACCAGCAGGGAATCGGCGTGATCCTCGACTGGGTGCCGGCCCATTTTCCGAAAGACGAGCACGGCCTGGCGAGGTTTGAGAGCACCTGGATCCGAGACAGGGGGAGCACCCACACTGGGGGACACTGATCTACAACTATGGCAGGCCGGAAGTTGTAAATTTCCTCGTCTCCAATGCCCTGTACTGGCTTTCGGAATTTCACGCGGATGGGCTCCGCATGGATGCAGTGGCATCTATGCTCTATCTGGATTACGGGAAAAATGACGGCGAGTGGGTGCCGAACATTTACGGCGGCAAAGAAAATCTGGAGGCCATTGCATTTATTCAGAAGCTGAACCAGAAAATCCACGCCAGAAGAGACGGCAGCCTGTCGATTGCCGAGGAGTCCACAGCCTGGCCGAAAGTGACAGGGAGCGTTGCCAATGACGGCCTGGGGTTTGACCTGAAATGGAATATGGGATGGATGAATGATTATCTCGAATACATCCGGACGGATCCGCTGTTCCGCAAGGGGAAGCACGGCATGCTGACATTCAGTATGGTGTACCAGTATTCAGAGGAATTTATTCTTGTGCTGAGCCATGATGAAGTGGTGCACATGAAAGGCTCTATGTTTCAGAAAATGCCGGGGAGCAGGGAGGATAAGTTTGCCAGCCTGCGGCTCTCCTACGGCTATATGGCCGCCCATCCCGGCAAGAAACTGATCTTTATGGGACAGGAGTTCGGACAGGAGCGGGAGTTCAGCGAAGAGAGAGAGCTGGACTGGGGGCTTCTCTCGCCGGAGGTAAAAGATGAGATCACCGACAATGAGAGGCTGCGCCAGTATGTGAGTATTCTGAATTCTTTCTACCTCGCGCACCCGGCCATGTACGCCGATGACACCAGGACGTCCGGGTTTCAGTGGATCAGTACGCTGGATGCAGACAACAGTGTCATTGCCTTTGTAAGAAAATGCAAAGAGGAGGTTTTGCTCGTTCTCTGCAATTTCACACCGGTTGCCCATGAAACATTTAAGGTGGGCGTCCCGTTTGCCGGAAAATACAAGGAAATCTTCAACAGCGACTCAGAGGAGTACGGGGGGACGGGTTTTGTCAATCCCCGGATGAAAGCGTCCAAAAAAGAAAAATGGGACGGCAGGCCAAATTCTCTCGAATGCCGTCTTGCGCCACTGGCTATACAGATTTTCAACTGTAAAAAGGAAACGCGAAAAAGAGGTAAATAACCGATTATGATATATGAAATGTTTTCCCAGTACATGACAGGGCTGGCGGCCAAAGCGGCCGGATTTCTTGTGGATTTATTGATCGCTGCCCTGGTTCTTGTTATAGGGTTAAAGGTTGTAAAGAAATTTCTTTTGTTTTTGCGGAAATCGCTGCTACGGAAAAATATAGAGCCGGGCCTTGTGTCGTTTCTGATCTCCACGCTCAAGATTATCCTGTATATTCTTCTGGTGATCATGGCGGCCCAGGTTCTCGGGTTCGCGGCCAGCTCAGCCGTGGCCATTGTGGGGTCGGCAGGTCTTGCGGTCGGCCTCGCTATCCAGGGGAGCCTGGCCAATTTTGCCGGGGGCGTCCTCATTCTGTTTATGAAACCTTTTGTGGTGGGAGATTATATCATTGTGGGAGACGTGGAGGGGACGGTGCAGAAGATCGATGTTGTCTACACCACCCTCAGTATGAAAGACAACCGGGCGGTCATCCTCCCAAATGGCAGGCTGGCCGACTCCAATATTGTAAATGCAACAAAGGAAGATAAGAGGCGCATAGATATCCGTGTGGGGATCGAATACTCAGAGGACATAGGCCGTGTGAGAGATGTGCTGCAGGCTGTTGTAGAGAGCCAGCCAGAGAGGATGGACGGCATGCCGACGGATATTGTCGTCGATTCACTCGGGGAGAGCGCGGTGGAGATGATGGTATTTCTGTGGGTAAAACCGGAGGATTATCTGCCAGTGAAATGCCGGATGTTAGAGCAGATTAAAGAACAATTTGACAGGAACGGGATTACGATCCCATATAACCGGATGGATGTAACAGTGCTGCCCCCGGCGGCAGAATCGGAGGGGAAATAGATGGCGATTAAAATTGAGGATGACAGGATATTCCACATTGAGACAAAGACCGGAAGTTATATTATGGCGGCGGCGTACGGAAAGTATCTGGCCCATCTTTACTGGGGCAGGAGGATTCGCACGCCTCTTTTTGAAAATGCGCTGCTTATGCGGTGGAGTTGTTTTGATGTGATGGAACCGGCCCCGGAGGAGGGCGCCATGCCTTTTTCACTGGATTATATCCGGCAGGAATTTCCGACGGAGCAGGCGGGGGATTATCGGATCCCGGCGCTTGAGGTGGAGTTTTCGGACGGCAGCCGCTGTTGTCCCCTGGTATACGACGGCTATCAGGTTTTTTCGGGGAAAAGATCACTTAAAGGGCTTCCGGCCGTCTATGTTGAGGACGAGAGCGAGGCGGAGACGCTGGAGATCCGCCTCGTGGATGAAAAGAGCGGGCTGACTGTTTTTCTCAGCTACTGCGTCATGGAGGACTGGGATGCGATTACCCGGAGTGTGAGGATTGAGAACCGGGGGCAGGAGAACATACGGCTCAACCGGGTGTCCAGCGCGAGCGTGGATTTTGAGGACAGTGGTTTTGAGATGTTGCGCCTGCCGGGGGCCTGGGGCCGGGAGAGGTACATAGACCGGACGCCGCTCCACAGTGGGATGCAGGCGATTACCAGCAGAAGGGGAGCCAGCAGCCACCAGATGAATCCCTTTTTTGCCCTGCTGCGCCCGGATACGACGGAGGCCCATGGGGACGCATATGGAATCAATCTCGTCTACAGCGGCAATTTTCACGCCGGGACAGAGGTGGATCAGCTTGGCATGAGCCGGGCTTATATGGGAGTGGGAGATGCGGATTTTTCGTGGCTCCTTGAGCCCGGGGAGGAGTTTACTGCGCCAGAGGCAGTCCTTGTGTACAGCGGAGAGGGGCTCGGCAGCATGTCGAGAACCTATCACCGCCTATACCGCAGGCGGCTTGTGCGCGGGAAATACCGGGACGGCGTGCGCCCGATTCTCGTTAATAACTGGGAGGGAACATATTTTGATTTTGATGAAGAGAAAATCGTCAGTATCGCAGAGGCGGCATCCGAACTCGGCATTGAACTCATGGTACTGGATGACGGGTGGTTTGGCAGGAGGAATGACGATACAAGTTCTCTGGGGGACTGGATTGTAAACCGCGAAAAACTGCCGGGGGGCCTTGAGGGGCTGGCGCGGCGCGTCCGCGGGTGCGGCCTGTCTTTTGGCCTCTGGTTTGAGCCGGAGATGGTATCTGTGGACAGCGAGCTGTACCGCAGCCATCCCGACTGGTGTATCCATGTGGAGGGGCGGGAGCGCAAACAATGCCGCAATCAGCTCACCCTGGATCTGAGCCGGGAGGATGTGTGCGATCATCTGATACAGACCATCGGGGGTATTTTGGACAGTGCAGATATTTCCTATGTAAAATGGGATATGAACCGCCATATGAGCAACCTGGGCTCAGCTCTTTTGCCGCCGGAGCGCCAGCGGGAGATGCCGCACCGCTATATGCTGGGCTTATACCGGGTCATGGAAGAGATTACCCAGTCCCACCCGGATGTGTTGTTTGAGAGCTGCTCCGGGGGCGGCGGGCGCTTTGATCCGGGCATGCTTTACTATATGCCGCAGACGTGGACCAGTGATGACACAGACCCGGTGGAGAGGCTGTTTATCCAGTATGGGACAAGTATTGTGTATCCGGTCAGTGCCATGGGCGCCCATGTGTCTGCCGTGCCGAACCACCAGTCCGGCCGTGTCACTTCCCTGAAGACAAGGGGGGATGTGGCTATGAGCGGGAATTTTGGCTATGAGCTGGATCTGACTGCATTTTCTGCGGAAGAAAAAGAAGAAGTGAAGAGACAGGTGGAGCAGTATAAGGAACTGCGCACATTTGTCCAGTCCGGGGATATGTACCGGGTGGCAAGTCCCTTTGAGGGAAATACTGCCGCCTGGGTATTTGTGTCCGAGAGCGGGAATGATGTGTTTGCCGCCCTTTTCCGCATACAGGCTGAAGTAAATCCCGGCATCCGCCGCATGAAGTTTGCAGGACTTGACCGGAATGCGGATTACCGGGATACAGAGAGCGGGCACATCTACCATGGGGACGAATTAATGGAGATCGGTCTCGTGGCAGATTTCCACGGGGATTATGCGAGCAGGACGTGGCGGTTTGAGAGAGTTGTAAAGTGATGCGGCCCCCTGCTTTTTGATGATAATTTTCTTTACGGGGTTTCTTCCCCGGCGGCTGCCTCCTCTATCGTCTCATCGGCCTCTTCTGCTTCGGCTGTAGATGTTTCAAGCACAGATGTACAGTGAGGACACCGGACTGCTAAGATACTAATCTCGCTTTTACAGAACGGGCACTCCTTTTTTGTGGGTGCCTCTTCTACTGGTTTTTTGTCCAGAGCCATGGCCTTGTTGATCGCTTTCATCAGGCAGAACAGAATAAATGCCATAATGAAAAAATTGGCCACGGAGGACAGGAAATTAGAGCTGTAGGTGGCGATGGAATCAAACACAATGTCTTTTGTCAGCCCCAGTATGTGATCCGGGTGCGTGAGCAGGTTCAGCAGTGGATTGATAAAATTGTTGGTCAGCGAAGTGACGATATCGGAAAAAGCAGCTCCGATAATGACGCCGACTGCCAGGTCCATTACATTGCCTCTGAGTGCAAAAGCTTTAAATTCTTCAATGAATTTTTTCATAGTGTACTTTTCCTTTCTGCTTTTTTCCTCCAGTTTATCATATTTTCGACAAATAATCCACGCTTTCTTTTTCACGGATGTGCCCTTTTTGGAAATGGATTTCATGGCTCTCATCTTCCCAGGCATAGTAGAGTGTGTCGTCGCGGGCGTTCTGGAAAAAGAGAAGGGATTCTGGGGAGGCGATCTGCATATCCTCCCATCCGGCCTGCCGGAACAGGACGGCCTCATCGAATGTTCCGGTGTAGAGGCCCGCCGGGGTGAGAACACAGATATTTCCGTGATAATTGCTCAGGTGGATAGATGCGCTCTTTGTCTCCCGGGTCTTGCCGAGGACAAAGGACTTGTCCGTCTCCCCGGAGCGGATGTCGTAATCCCGGAGCAAGATAGATTTGGAATCTTTTGAGGCTGTTTCTGTTATGTAATGATAACGGTAAAAGAGATTTTTTCCGGGCATGCCCTTTAGGGAAAGCGCGCCCAGGGCCCTCTTTTCTGAGATGTTGTAGATCCGCACGGAGTGGTCTGCAAATGTCAGGGCCAGGGCTGTGCTGTCAAAACGGATATCCCGGATCTCTTTGCCGCCCAGTTTCTGCAATTTGATCTCCTGGAAACTCCCGTCTTTTTTGCATTTTAAAAATTTCTGCCGGATGAGTGTTTTCTTTTTAAATTCTTTGAGGCAGCAGTACAGCGCTCCGTCTGAGCCGTAGGTGAATGTATCCAGAACTTCGCTGCCCCTGCATTTCCAGGATGCAGATTTTTTCCAGCTTGTCCCATCTCTCAGCAGATACAGGGTGTAGCGGTTCTCTTTGCGGGTGATCATAGCGGGGGTATTGTCCACGCTGCTGTAGAGAAATGTCTCCGGTTTATGCCCATCCAGAGAAATTTTTTCCGGGGACAGGGCGGAGACGACAGCGACGGAATTGCCGGAGGCTGATGAGTTCCCTGTCAGAGACGGATCTCTGCCGGACAGGAAACCGCTGGCCGACGGGGAGGCGGCATTCCCGGTATACTGCCCGCAGCCGATAAACACAAGGCAGGTCAGCAGGTAAACGGCATAGTAGACAAGATTCGGTATATTTTTCATATGGATCATCCCTTTCCAATATTCCGCCTGGGGCGGCACAAAATAGCAGAACGGACTATACGTTTTCCCTTACATTTTATGCTGTATCATGCCAGAATATTCCAAAAAGTGAGGAAGTCTCCATTTCCGTGTCCTCATACAGATAAGAACTGGATGCAAAAAAATGGCTGCGGCGCTGAATGATCAGTGCCACAGCCGCAAAAGTGGGCCGGCGGGAAATTAAGCCATGCCGTTGGCCGTTTTGTATTTGTAGATCATCTCTGCGTGGTTCTGCTCCTCTGTCTGAATGTGGTTCAAAAGTTTCCTCACACCAGTGGCCGCAAAGCGGAACAAATCATTGTTGTAAGTGGAGGACACCAGTTTTTCGGTGGAAATGGAATCTGTGCAGAGAAACTGGTCGTGTTTTTTCGCCTCAGAATTGTCGCTGGCAGAATACGTTGCTTTGGGGGAGAATCCCTCGGTACCTGTTGTTGCCTGAGGGATATTGGGAACGGTCCCGCTCAGCAGTTCGCCCAGGGAATCAAAATGTTCCTGCTCCTCATCGCCGAGACGGCGGAACAGATTTTTGAGTTCCTGGTCATGGGCGGAAGACTCATAAAAACGATATTTTTCCACACAGGTTTTCTCCTGGGTCTGCAGGTCGCGGATAACGGCTGTCTCCTGTTCTGTTAACTGCATAGTAAAACCTCCTTTAATTGTAAGTAGTTGTTTTCATCAAGTATTTCCATAACTTGAAATTTTATACAGAGTACCTGTTTCCTTTCACCGGGAAATGTGGTAAAATGATAATAGTCTGATACCTGACATCATTTTAGTAATGGAGGTAGCTATTTTGCGCGATAATTATTCGTTATCAATCCCGAACAACAAGTGGATGGCGCTGCTCCGCGTTCTGTCGCTGCTCACGCTGTTTGTGGGGGCCTATTCCATGGTGCGGGCCGTTATGGTGCTGATCGCAGACTACAGGGGGCAGGATGTGTCGATGCTGGTAGTAGTGGTCTATCTTCTGGTGACACCTTTCTGTCTCGCCACAGCGATTCTATTTGCCCTGTTTGTGCACCGCCATGCGGTGAGGGGCGGCGGTGACAATCCTGTCATTTACGGATATGCTATGGCTGTTATGGCGGCTGTGGATAATCTGATCTATGTCTCGATCCACCACGCGGGTGATGCCATCAGCTTTTATATCCTGGGCGGGATCGAGCTGATCTGCCTGATCATTTGCTTTCTGTATTACCAGGGGATCGGGAACTGGGGCATGGTGCTCTGCGGGGCCGGTTTGTTTGTGGCGTGTACCGTTCTGGAGCTGGAGGAGGCGGTGCGCTATTTCATCTCGGTCCGGTACTATGATTTTACCGGCTATTATTTTTCACAGACACTGCTGGATGTGCTGATCGCCCTGATCGGCCTGGCATTTGTGTTTGCCATAGACAGGAAGGGAGAATGAGATGAAAGTGTCGTCTGCATGCCCGGAAAACATAGAGGAGAGCAGTTCATACTACTGCCCGGTCCTGTGTGCAGAGCGGAGCGGCAGGGAGGAGGAGATCTGCTCTTTCTGCCCGGAGCTTCAGGATCAGCTCCGGGATCAGCCGCGGCTGTCCCGGGCTGTCCGGTATGCGGCGGATGCCCACCGGGGGCAGTGCCGCAAGGGGACGCAGATCCCCTATCTGATCCATCTTCTCAGGACATGGGATTATGTGCGGCAGATGACAGATGATGTGGAAGAATGGGAGGCGGCGGTCCTCCATGATATTCTGGAGGATACAGCGATTACCTGTGGGGAACTGAGGGAGAAATTCGGAGAGCGGGTGGCAGAGCTGGTACAGGGGGAGAGCGAGGAAAAGAGAGAGGACTGCCCGGCCCCGGACACATGGATACTCCGCAAGGCGGAGACGATCTGCCGGCTGCGGCAGTGGGTGGAGGACGAGGGGCGGCTGCCGTCCATGCACATTGCTTTTGGGGACAAGCTTGCCAACCTGTACTCTATGATGTATGAATACCGCTATGCGGGAGAACAGATCTGGAAAAAATTTAATCAGAAAGAAAAGGAAAAGCACGCGTGGTATTACGGCGAGATGGGGCGTGTTTTTTCTGCTTTTTTCCGGGGGGGCAGTGAGAAGAGGCTGGTTGGGGAATACTGGTCATATTATAAGGAGGTTTTTGGCAGATATGAAGTTTCAGGCATGTGATGAGATGGAGAATTTTTCTTTTGATGATTCCGCGATTGAGGAGCTGAGGGCAGAGGGGGATGAGGTCACATTTACTTTTCGCGGCGCTGTTGTGAGGGCGGATAATTCCCAGAACAGCAGATATCAGGATATGTATTGTGGAACTATCGTTCTGCGCCTTATGGGGGCAAAGATTGCCCGTTTTATAAAAGAAGGGTATAAATATTTTGATGCGGACGGAACACTTCTGGAGCAGGTGCCGGACGAGGATGTGCCGGAACCGGCCAGGGCGGCGGTGATCGGGAGATGCGCCGGGGGGACTGTGTTCACGGTTGTAAAGGAAGAGGTGGAAGAGGGTTCGGCCTTTTCTTTTGGCATTGATGTGCCAAAAGAGGAGGATGAGGAAGAGGTGGATACGTACTGGCTCTGCATCATCTTTGAGCATTCCGAGGCCATGTGGGACCGCTACTGCAATCCTGTTGAGAATTAATTTTTAATTTGACTAAAAACTGACATTGTTTTTTCATTTGGCTGACAAAGTTTACTGGTACAGTTAACCTATCGAAAAAATACAGCAGATGCTGTATGGAATGGAGGTTAACTAGTATGAAGAAAAAGTACGCGAAATGTCTCGCTATGTGCCTGACAACAGCTTTACTGGTTGGGAGTGTGTCCGGTATTGGGAAGGTCAGCCGGGCAGATGCGGCAGACAGTGGAAAACAGACGACGGAGAACCCTTCTGTGTCGGGGCCTGCGGTGACCGGAGATGCCATATCCGGTTCGGCAGTTGTGACAGCGAGCCCTACACCGGTGCCGGATCTGTCGTCCCAGAAACCGGCAGCACCTGCCACTGTTACAGCCAGGGGCGGTTCCAAGAGAGTGCGCCTGACCTGGAGCAAGGTTACGGGGGCCGACGGATATTACATTTACTGCCGTCCCTCATCATCGTCAACCTACACAAAGGTAAAGACGATCACGGGTGCGGACATTCTTACCTACGACAAGACGTCACTGACGCAGAACGCAACGTATTATCTCTGTGTATCCGCTTATAAGAATGTGGGCAGTGCCATCGCGGAGAGCAGTCTTTCCACCGTGGTTTCCGCAAAAACCGTGGCCGCTAAGAAAACTTCGAAAACGCCGAAAAAATATAGCTCGAAGGCGAAATTCAAAGCGTCGCCGGCCTATAAAAAGTTTACGAAGATGTCTTCTTCCCTGAATTATGCTAAGACATTTGCTATTCCGGGTATGAAGAACACAAATGTCGGCGGGTTTAACTGCACATCCATGGTTCCCCAGGGGATCACACTGGCCGGGAGTTATTTTCTGATCACCGCCTACGATTCAAAGGGGACAGATTATTCGGTCATCTATGTTGTGAGCCGCTCCTCTAAGTCATATATTACTACTATCATTCTGCCGAGCAAGGCAAAAGTGGGCGGCATTGCTTTCGACGGGACGAATGTGTGGGTCTCCAAGGGGAAGAATGCGGCGTGTTTCCCATATAAATTCATTACGGACACGGTAAATGCAGGTGTTTCTTATAAAAAGCTGTCCGCCTATACAACGGCGGTGGCGATGAATTCCACGGCATCCTACATGGGATATTACAACGGTATCCTGTGGGTCGGCAGTTACAAAACCGCTTCTTCGACGATGTACGGATACAAGGTGAGCAATGTGAACACAATTCCGACTCTGACACAGACTTATACAATGAGTGTGCCGAGTAAAACGCAGGGCATCACATTTGATGCGGACGGCACAATGATACTCACAAGGGCCTCGGGGAAAAATACGACAGAGAGCGGATACATTTCACAGATGAGGACATACAAACCGTCCTATGACAATGCCGGTTCCGCAGGAAAGGTGTTGAAAAATACGGCGCTGAAAAAGACAAAACTGCCGCCGAAAGCAGAGGGCGTGGCAATCTATAACACTTACACCTACACACTGTTTTCATCCAGCCATTATCCGAAGTGCAAACATCCGGTTGACCGGGTTGTGGCGATCAAGACAAACAAGCTGATCTAAGCCGGCGTAGGTGGGCTGCGTATTGATCCTGGTTGATTTCAATACGCAAAGAAAGTTTTAATAATAAAATAGATGGCTGCCAATATTGCTGCCAGTAAAATGACTGGGCCAAAGCGACGCAAAGGATCCAGGTATACGCCTTCTTTTTGCAGGAAAGAGTGGCGCCTGGCAGCAAAGGCAACCGCGTGGATAACGAAGACAACCGCAAAGAGAGAGGCGATGGATGTTTTATTCCTCACGAAAAAGAGGGTGAAAATGATCCACTCAAAACACAGGATCGTTCCCTGGAAGGGAAGAGTAAGGGTGAACGGGATTTTGACTACGCGCTGCTCACCCGTTTCTGGTTCATGGGTTTTGGCATAGTCCATATCTTCTTTTATATCGCGGATGTTCTCATATTGTTTCCCCTGTTTTTTCTCTATGCACTTGCGTATGACGGTCTCATACCGTCCCGCGTAAGTGCATTTTCCGTTGGCCGGTTTTTTCCCCGTGAGCATCTCGTGGAATATTGAGCCGATGGCGCCCAGCATGACAGACAGCGGGTTTTTCTTCTGGGCAGTTCCGGGGACGAAATCGAGAAGTTTTACCCGGCCTGTCGTTGTGATAAAAATGTTGCTTGGTTTCAGGTTGTAGTGGATGATTGGCGGGTTGGTTTTCAGGAGCCCTTCCAGAGTCTCACAGATCTGATCCATGATCCGGCCGGCCTCCTCCTCCGTAAAGGTGACGGAGTGATGGCGGTTTTCGTCCAGCAGCTCGGCGAGAGTATTTCCCTGCAGGAACTCCTCCACTACGAGTGTGCCGTCATCAAAATATTTAACATTATAAATGTGGGGCCATCCGTTGTAGTCAAGCCGCCTTAAGTTGTCGTACAGAGATTTAATGTTCCGCTTGCGGTATATTTTGAGGATCCCCTCCGGTTGTCCCTTTTCCGCCAGGCATCTGACCCGGTATACGATTGTGTGGTCGTTTTTGGAAATGGGCTGTCCGATGGGGACATATTGTTTTGTCACAAACAGTTCTTTTTCTGATGCCATAGTTGCTCACTCACTCTCTGATATGTTACAATCGGGTGCAGGGGCGGGCCGGTCAGCGGCAGGACGCTGCACTGGATATCCGTAAACAGTAATCTATCATTAGTATAATAAAAGGAGAAGAAAAAAGCAATGAAATTCAGATACCCTGCTTATTATGACTCATTTGCCTGTATCGCCGGACGGTGTGAGAATACCTGCTGTGCCGGGTGGGAAATTGATATTGATGATGAGAGTTATGAGTATTATATGAGCGTGGAGGGAGAACTTGGGGAACGGCTCCGTGCCAGCATTAAGGAATATGGCAGGGAGGACGGGGATTCTTATGAGCAGCACGGGTTTGTGCTGGGAGAGGATAAGCGGTGCCCCTTTCTGGACAGGGACGGCCTGTGTGTTTTGTACCGGGAGCTGGGAGAGGGAGCCCTGTGCGATGTGTGCGCGGATACGCCGCGGAATTATCTGGAGTACGGCGGGGACCGGGAGGTGTCCGTCAGCGCGAGCTGCCCGGAAGCGGCCCGCCTGATCTATGGGAACCAGGAGAAAACGGTTTTTGTAGAAAAAGAGGCGGACGGAGAGCTGGATTTTGAGGAGAGCGCACAGGAGAGGGAGCTGGCCGTCTGGGTCCGCCGGGCCAGGGACCGCGAGATAGAGATCCTGCAGGACCGGACGCAGCCAATCGGGCAGAGGATCATCCGTTTTCTGTCATATGCTGCCGCTGTGCAGGAGAGGCTGAACGGTGGCGATCTGGATGGTTTGCCCGGGGTGGGGGACAGCCCGGTTGATCCTTTGGAGGACATGCCCTCTGTTTATGAGCTGTTTCTGAGGCGGATGGTATCCTTTACCGGACTGGAGAGCGTCAGTGAGGAGTGGGAGAAATATCTGGGGCTCTTGCAGGAGAAATTTATCAGACCGCCCGACGGCGCAGAAACCTACCGGGTGGCACTTGCACAGCTCACAGAAGAGCTGCGGCGGCAGGGGCGGGAATATGAGTACGAGCACCTGATGGTCTACTACGCCTTTATGTGCCTGCCCCGGTGTGTGGACGATTACGATTTTTTGGGGAAAGCGAAACTGGCAGCCGTCAGTTTTCTCGTGACAAGAGATCTGGACGCGGTACATTTTGCTGCATGTGGGAGTTATACAAAAGAGGACCGGATAAAGATAGCGGGGCTCTATGCCAGGGAAGTCGAGCACTCTGAGCACAATCTTGAGTATCTGGCGGATGAGTTTTTATTTGAGGAGGCGTATGAACCGGCGCCGCTGTGCCGGGCTGCCGGACTTGACAATTTTGTGAAAAGAGTGTAGAATATATTCTGTCGTGTTAGCATATTTTTTCAGATATGCGGAGACGAACTATATTGAGGAGGTGCACCTAGTGCTAGAGTTATCGGTTGCACAGTTGATCGTGGCTATAGTCATTGTGGTGGTTCTCGTAGCAGTTGCCGCTTTTGTGGCATGGAAATGTGCCATTTCGTATCACATTAAAGTCAGTGAGGCGAAAGTGGGGAGCGCGGAAGAGAAGGCCAGAGAGATTATTGACGATGCGCTGAAGACCGCTGAGACAAAGAAGCGGGAAGCTTTGCTTGAGGCCAAGGAGGAAAATCTGAAGGCTAAGAATGAGCTCGACAAAGAGACAAAAGAGCGAAGGGCAGAGATTCAGCGATACGAAAAACGTGTGTTAGGAAAAGAAGAGGCTTTAGACAAAAAAACGGATGCACTCGAGAAAAGGGAATCCAAGTTAAATGCACGGGAAGTGAGCTTTGAGAAGGAGAAAGATAAAGTGGAAAAACTCCGCCAGAGCCACATGCGGGAACTTGAGAAGATTTCCGGACTCACCTCTGAACAGGCAAAAGAGTACTTACTAAAAACTGTAGAAGAAGATGTGAAACATGAAACTGCAGTTATGGTTAAAGAGTTGGAACGTCAGGCAAAGGATGAGGCAGACAAAAAGGCAAAGGACTACGTGGTCACTGCGATTCAGAAATGCGCCGCCGACCATGTGTCCGAGACAACGATTTCTGTAGTTCCATTGCCGAATGATGAGATGAAAGGTAGAATTATCGGGCGTGAGGGACGCAATATCCGGACCATTGAAAATCTGACCGGTATTGATTTGATCATTGATGATACGCCGGAGGCAGTTATTTTATCCGGATTTGATCCGATTCGAAGGGAAGTAGCCAGAATTGCACTGGAAAAACTGATCGTGGACGGCAGAATACATCCTGCCAGAATCGAGGAAATGGTTGAAAAGGCCAGAAAAGAAGTGGATACCATGATCCGGGAGGAAGGTGAGGCGGCAACTCTTGAAGTTGGCGTACACGGCATCCATCCTGAGCTGGTCCGGTTGCTCGGAAAGATGAGGTTCCGTACCAGTTATGGGCAGAATGCGCTGAAACATTCGATTGAAGTTGCCCATTTGTCCGGTCTGCTGGCCGGGGAGGTCGGTGCTGATGTCCGCATGGCAAAGCGCGCCGGTCTTCTGCATGATATCGGTAAGTCGGTGGATCATGATATGGAGGGATCCCATATCCAGCTCGGTGCGGATCTGTGCCGTAAATTTAAGGAATCTGCGCTGGTCATCAATGCGGTAGAGGCGCACCATGGTGATGTGGAGGCAGAGAGCATGATTGCCTGTCTTGTACAGGCGGCAGACGCGATTTCTGCTGCACGGCCGGGTGCCCGCAGGGAGACGCTGGAAACCTATACAAACCGGTTGAAACAATTGGAGGATATTTCTAACAGTTTTAAGGGAGTTGAAAAATCTTTTGCCATTCAGGCAGGTAGAGAGATTCGAGTGATGGTAGTGCCGGATCAGGTGAACGATGATGAGATGGTATTACTCGCCCGTGATGTGTCAAAACAGATTGAGGCAGAATTACAGTATCCGGGACAGATTAAGGTAAATGTAATTCGTGAATCCAGAGTGGTGGACTATGCGAAGTAAAGAAATTTGCGTAATCGCCGCATATATTTGTCAGAAGTGAATGGAAACCGCTGTATGAGCGACGGAACAGGCCGTCAAATACAGCGGTTTTTGTGTTGCCTGATTTTTGCCAGATTTTTGCCGGAACATTGCCCAAACATCGCAGTAAAATGAACTCATAAATTTCGAAAAAATGGCGCGATGGAAGGAGAGAATGGAGTATGCTGGTGAAAAAAATAAAAGGTATGGCAAAGAAAATTTCCCGGGCCTGCAGGCGGATGGCTCTCCCGCCTGAGAAGAGGGTCGGGCTCAAGAGAAAATTTAAAAGAAAATCCCCTCTGCTCTATAACGGGTACTACTTTTTCTCACGGGAGAGGGGGGAGGATATCGTGGATTCCACAAACCGTGTGGATGCCGAGTACGAGAGACTGGCGCGCACCGGACTTTTTAGCGCAGATATGCCGCTGATCGTGATCAATCCCTATCGCCTGGCTCCCCTTACAGCGATGGTTCTGTTTGCCACAAAGGAGGAGTGCAGGGCGGAGGCAGTCACGGCAGGATTTGGCGGTGGACAGGATTTTGAGAGCCACACAGAGCCCACCCGCTTTCACAGGATCCCGGTGCTCGGATTGTACCCGGGGCGGGAGAATAAGGTGACACTTGTGCTGAAGAGCGAAGACGGCGCCACGGTTGAGAACAGAGAGTACCGGATCCCCATGGGGGAGATTCCACAGGAGCTTGTGCATGTGGCGGAAGTGAAAAGGAAAAAAAGCGGCAGCGCTTTTCCGTTTAAGCTGGTGGTGGGTGGGGATACGCCTTACCCCTATGCAGTTGATGAGACGGGGACGGTGCGGTATTATATCAGAAAAAAGTCCCGCTCCTACGGGCTGTTTCCGCTGAGCGGCGGGCGGATGTGGTTTCTGGAAAAGACGAACCACATGGTCTGCAGACCCTCCTTTTCTAATCCGGTGGGGACGCGGGTCTATGAACTGGACTGGTGGGGACGGGTGATGAATGTCTTTCAGCTGCGCTGCGGCATTCACCATGATGTGTGTGAAAAAGAGCCGGGTGGCAACATCATTGCAGCCAGTGCCTCCCTGGAAAAATATACAGAGGATGCGGTTATTGAGATTGACCGCCACACGGGGAAAACAGTGAGGATGGTGAAGTTTGAGAATCTTTTGCCGGGGCTTTCCTACTGTGACGGAATTGACTGGGTCCATATCAATTCTGTCCAGTATGTGCCGGAGCAGGATTCGGTGCTCGTGTGTGCCAGGAATCTTCACTCGGTCTTTTTGATCGATTGGGAGAGTGGAAAACTCAAATGGATCATGGGGCCGGAATCCTTCTGGAGAGGCACGGGGTTTGAAAATTTCCTTGTGAGGA
>CANRMO010000005.1 GCA_947631755.1 uncultured Lachnospiraceae bacterium
GACCAGATCCGGGTCTCGGGGGAGGGACAGCAGTTTGTGTTCCACTATCCTGGCGGGGAGGAGACGGTCGAGCTGTCGGTTATGGGGCCCCATAATGTAAATAATGCCGTGGCAGCGCTGGCACTGGCGCTCCAGTACGATGTGCCCCTGGCTGATGCAAAGCGGGCACTGAGGGAATACCGCCCGATCGCTATGCGGGGGGTTGTGAAAGAGGCGGGGGGCGTACATATCATCGATGATACGTACAATGCCAGTCCGGATTCTATTATGAGCAATGTCCGCGCGCTGTTTGACTACAGTGAGAGCGGAGACAAGATCGCTGTGCTGGCAGATGTGCTGGAGCTGGGTGAGAGGTCCTGTGAACTCCATGAGGGGATCGGACGATATATTGTAGAGGAGCAGGGTCTTGGGAGGAAACTGTCGTTTCTTGTTACCGTTGGGAAAGAATCCAGGGCAATCCACGATTATGTGAGATCCCACTCGGATATTGCGGCTATCCACTGCGGCGGTAATGGGCAGGCGGCGGAGACTGTCAGAGAGCGGATGAAGGCGGGGGACTGGGTTCTTGTCAAAGGTTCCCGCGGCATGCACATGGATGAAGTGGTAGATGAGTTGACGAAGGAGTGACAGCGTGTTTGCTGATGTGATCGTAGATATTTCGGCGGAGGCCCTGGACCGGACATTTCAATACCGGATTCCGGAGGAGATGAGCGGGGAGGTCGTGCCCGGAACCTGTGTGGCGATTCCTTTTGGCAGGGGCAACCGGAAGCGGTCGGGTTTTGTTGTAAATGTCACAGATGAGGCGAAGTGGCCGGTGGAGAAGATCAAACCGCTCCTTGCCGTGGAGAGGAAAAATGTCCCGGTGGAGGGACAGCTTCTGCAGCTGGCGGCGTGGATCAGAGAGCGGTACGGCGCCACGATGAATGAGGCGCTGAGAACGGTGATGCCGGTCAAAAAGCAGATTAAGTCAGTGGAGGAGCACTGGCTTAATTTTGTGGTGAGCGAGGAGGAGGCAAGGCGTGAGCTGAACCGCTGCCGCCTGCGGCATTATAAGGCCAGAGAGAGGCTTCTCTCGGGGCTTTTTTCGGAGGGGGGGCAGATGACCGCAAAGACTGCGGCAAAGAAATATGGCGTCACAAAAACTGTGATTGACGGGATGGTGAAAGCAGGGATCCTTTCTGTGACAGACAGGCGTGTTTACCGCAATTCGTTTGCTGGTGTGGCGGAATCCGGAGCGGATCCGGCAGGGCGGGGAGCTCCTGCCATTTTGTTGAATCCGGGGCAGAGACAGATCGCGGAACATTTTTCAGGAGAATACCGGGCGGGGATCCGCAAAACTTATCTTCTCTACGGCGTGACAGGGAGCGGTAAGACAGAAGTTTATATGGAGATGATACAGCAGGTACTTCTTTTGGGGCGGCAGGTGATCGTTCTGATCCCAGAAATTGCGCTCACTTATCAGACAGTCAGCCGTTTCCAGGATCGGTTTGGCAGCCGGGTGTCAGTCCTGAATTCCCGCATGTCCGATGGGGAACGCTATGACCAGTATGAGCGGGCAAAAGAGGGCGATGTGGATATTATCGTCGGCCCGAGGTCGGCGCTGTTTGTTCCTTTTGAGAGGCTGGGGCTGATCCTTATAGATGAGGAGCACGAGACGAGTTATAAGAGTGACAGTATGCCGAAATACCATGCCAGGGAGGTGGCTATAAAGCGTGCCGCCATGGCAGGGGCCAGCGTCGTGCTCGGCTCTGCCACCCCGTCTGTGGAGAGCTACCTGGCGGCAAAAGAGGGGAGATATCATTTATACCGTCTCACAGAGCGGGCGGGGGGCGCAAAGATTCCGCGTGTCCTGGTGGTGGATCTGAGGGAGGAGTTAAAGAGCGGAAACCGTTCTGTGTTCAGCCGTATTCTCCAGGAAAAGATCGAGGAGCGCCTGCGAAGAGGGGAGCAGACGATCCTTTTTCTGAACCGGAGGGGGTATGCTGGCTTTGTTTCTTGTAGAAGCTGTGGATTTGTGTTAAAATGTAACCACTGCGAGGTCTCTATGACTGCCCACAAAAACCATGTGGGGGATGTGGATACGCTTGTGTGCCACTACTGCGGCCATGCGGTGGCCATGCCTGAGGTGTGCCCGGAGTGCGGATCCCCCTATATCGCTGCTTTTGGACTGGGGACTCAGAAAGTGGAGGACATGCTGCACCGGAGGTTTCCGCAGGCGCGGATTTTGCGGATGGACGGGGACACCACAGGAGGAAAACATGGACATGAGGCGGTGCTGGATCCTTTCCGGCAGGGAAAGGCTGATATATTGATCGGCACGCAGATGATCGTCAAAGGGCACGATTTTCCGAATGTGACTCTCGTGGCTGCCCTGGCGGCGGATCTTGGCATGTACGCCGGAGATTTCCACAGCAATGAGCGCACATTTGACCTGCTCATGCAGGCCAGTGGGAGAGCCGGCCGGGGTGAAAAAGACGGGGAGACGGTGATACAGACATATAATCCAGAACAATACTGTATAGAGGCAGTGAGGAGACAGGATGCGGATTATTTCTATGAAAATGAGCTGTCTTTCCGGCGGATGATGAGATATCCGCCATATGCGGTTATGCTGGCTGTGCTTGTCACAGCGGAAAATGAAAAACTGGGGATGGATGGGATCGCGCGGCTTGCAGAGGCAGCAGGGCGCGGCAGGGAAGAGACATCTCTGATCGGACCGGCTCCGGCGGGGCTCAGCAGAGCGAAAGACCGATACCGTTTTGTCTTATATATTCGGGCAGAGAGTGAAGAGGCAATCTGTGAAATAAAAAATAATCTGGAAAAAGAGAGCCGGTCTCTGGCAAATGAGATCAGTGTTCAGTACGACCTGAATCCGCTGGCCGGCTATTGAGAATGGAGGAATAGAAGATGGCATTGAGGAATATCCGGGAGATCGGGGATGAGATACTCACAAAAAAATGTAAGCCTGTCAAAGAGATGACAGACAAGACAAGAGCATTGATTGAGGATATGTTGGAGACAATGTATCATGCAGACGGCGTTGGCCTGGCGGCGCCACAGGTGGGGATTTTGAAACGGATTGCTGTGGTAGATGTGACGGAAGACAGGTCTCAGCCTATTGTTATGATCAACCCGGAGATTGTGAAAGAAGAGGGGGAGCAGCGCGGCAGTGAGGGCTGCTTAAGTGTGCCGGATAAGGTGGCGATCGTCACCCGCCCCAATAAGGTAAAGATCAAAGCCCAGGATATAAATATGAAGACGCGCACCATAAAGGGTGAGGAGCTCCTGGCCCGCGCACTTGTCCATGAGATCGATCATCTGGACGGCCATCTCTATGTGGAGAAGGCTGAGGGAAAGGTCTATACGATTGAGGAATTTCAGGAGGAATTTGGCACGGAAGAGTAGCCTGGCAGCAGTTTTGTGAGAGATTTGGAGGGATATATATGAGAGTGATCTTTATGGGGACGCCCGATTTTGCACTGCCTGTGCTGCAGGGACTGATCAACGCCCCGGAGCATGAGGTGACGGCAGTTGTCACACAGCCGGACAAAGCGCGGGGACGCAGTGGGAAACTGGTTTTTACTCCGGTAAAGGAGGCTGCCCTGGCTGCCGGTATTCCGGTTTATACGCCAGTCCGGGTGAAAGAGCCGGAATTTGTGGATACGCTGCGGGGAATTCCCTGTGATGTGATCGTTGTAGTAGCGTTCGGGCAGATTTTATCAGAGGAGATCCTCACATATCCTAAATATGGCTGTATCAATGTGCACGCTTCTCTCCTGCCCAGGTGGCGCGGCGCGGCGCCGATGCAGTGGGCTATCCTTGAGGGGGATGAGAGAGCCGGGATCACGACAATGCAGATGGATGCCGGCCTGGACACCGGTGACATGTTATTGAAACGGGAAGTGGTGATGGCCCCGGATGAGACAGGGGAGAGCCTTCACGATAAACTGGCCGCCCTGGGAAGTGATCTTCTCCTGCAGACTCTTTATGAAGCGGAGAGAGGCCAGCTGAGGCCGGTGAGACAGAATGATGAGGACAGCACCTATGCCCCGATGTTGAAAAAGGAAATGGGAAAACTGGATTTTAGCTGGGAAGCCGCGAAACTGGAGCGGTATGTGCGGGGATTGAATTCCTGGCCCGGCGCTTACACCGGATTTCGGGGTAAGATGCTGAAAGTCTGGAGAGTGAACGCGACTGGCCAGAATACTGGGGAGAGGCCGGGTACGGTCGTCTCTGTGGAAAAGGACCGTTTCACCGTTCAGACAGGAGAGGGCTGTCTGGAGTTTCTGGAAGTACAGTCTGAGGGAAAGAAGAGAATGGATGCGGAAAGTTTTCTCCGGGGCGTCCGTATTGAGAAAGGAGAATTATTATGGCTTTTTTAGGTTATGGTTACAGTGGTATGGCGATGTACTGGGATCCCACATATGTGCTCGTGCTGGCCGGTGTCCTGCTGTCGCTGCTGGCGTCCGCAAAAGTAAAGAGCACATTTGCAAAATACAGCAGCATGAGGAGCGCAAGAGGGTTGACTGGCGCCCAGGTCGCAGGCAGGATACTGGATTATGCGGGGATCCATGATGTGACGGTCACAAGCGTGGCCGGACATCTGACAGATCACTATGATCCGAGATCGAAGACGGTGGCTCTTTCGGAGCCGGTGTACGGGAGCACATCGGTGTCTGCCCTTGCGGTCGCAGCCCACGAGTGCGGGCATGTTATCCAGCACGCGAACCAGTACGCGCCCCTCGCTGTGCGCACCGCACTTGTACCCGTGGCAAATTTTGGTTCCGGGGCATCCTGGTTTGTCATAATCGCCGGATTGATTTTCAGTATCCGCCCGCTGGTCACTATCGGCATTGTGCTGTTCAGCCTGGCAGTCCTCTTTCAGCTCGTGACACTGCCGGTAGAGTTTAATGCCTCGGGGCGCGCGCTCACGATCCTCGGTGAGACAGGAATCTTAGGAGAGTCAGAGGGGAGAGCGGCGAGGAAAGTGCTGACTGCCGCTGCGCTGACGTATGTGGCCGCTGCGGCTGCCGCCATTTTGCAGCTGCTGCGCCTGATCCTCCTGTTCGGAAGGAATGACAGAGACTGATGAGAGAATGTGCCTATCACATCGTGAGGGAGACACTGGAGGGTGGAGAGCACAGTGACAAGCTCTTTCATGCTTATCTGAGGGAACATCCGTCTGCCGATGCAAGGCAGAAGAGCTTTTTAAAGAGACTTTCTTATGGAACCATTGAGCGGTGCCCGGAGCTGGACGCCCGCCTCCGGGAAGTGTCTGTCCTGCCGCTGGAGAAAATGGAGCCGTCGGTGAGGACGGTGCTGCGGCTGGCGATGTATGAGATTGTGTATATGGATCAGGTTCCCGTGCCAGTTTCCTGCAATGAGGCGGCAGAGCTGGCAAAAAGAGTGGGGGCCGGAAAATATGTGTCTTTTGTAAACGGTGTTCTGCGAAATGCCGCGCGAAAGAGAGAGGACTTTCAGATAAAAGAGGACAAGATCCGATTCTGCCTGCCGGGAGAGCTGATGGATCATCTGGCGGCGCAGTACGGGAAAAAGACAGCGAGAAAGATTGGCGCGGCATTCCTGGAGCGGAAAGGGACAGTCACGCTCCACATTGATACGAATAAGATTTCAGTAGAGGGTTTTGGCCGGGCGCTGGATGAGCGGGGGATTTCCTGGCGTCCGGGATTTTATATGAAAGACGCCATTCTGCTGGAACAGACACCGGATATCACTTCCCTGCCGGGATTTAGAGAGGGCTGGTTTTTTGTCCAAGACGAGAGTTCTATGCTGCCCGTCCTCTGTGCCGGGATCCGGCCGGGGGACCTTGTGGCCGATGTGTGCGGCGCGCCGGGGGGAAAGGCAATGCATGCCCTTGTGCGGCTGCGGGGCCAGGGCCATCTGATCACGCGGGATGTGAGCCGGGCAAAGACAGAGCGGATCCGGGAGAATATCGGACGGCTCGGCTACGAGAATGTCACCTGTGAGTGTCGGGACGCGACTGTGGAGGACGTGGAAAATTGCGGGAAGATGGATGTTGTGCTGGCGGATGTCCCGTGTTCCGGCATCGGGATCATCGGGCGGAAACCGGAGATCAAATACCACGCCTTAGAGCACACGGAGGAGCTGGCCGCGCTCCAGCAAAAGATCTGTCAGGCAGCTGTGAAGCTTTTGAGGCCGGGCGGCGTGTTCCTCTACAGTACGTGTACGATCAACCGGCGTGAGAATGAGGAAAATGTCCAGTGGATGGAGGAACATCTGGGACTGCGCCGGGAGAGCCTGGACGAGTTTTTGCCAGAGGTATTGCGCAATAAAATGACGGAGCAGGGCATGCTTCAAATGCTGCCGGGCCTGCAGGAGAGCGACGGTTTTTTCGTGGCGAGGCTCAGGCGCGGGTGAATCCGCAGGAGGAGACTATGGATATACGAAGCTGTGATGAGCGGGAGATGGCGGAGATCGCGGAATCTCTCGGAGAGAAAAAATTCCGTGGGAAACAGCTCTTTGACTGGGTCCACGGAAAACAAATTTCCTCTTTTGATGAGGCAGGTAATCTTCCTGCTCATTTTCTGGACCATTTGAGGGAAAACTATGTGGTGTCCGGTGTGACGGTGCAGGACAAACAGATCTCACGGAAAAAGGACACGGCAAAATATCTTTTTGAGCTCACGGACGGAAATGTGGTGGAGAGTGTCTGGATGAGATACCGGTACGGCAACAGTGTCTGCGTCTCCTCCCAGGTGGGCTGCCGGATGGGCTGTACATTCTGTGCATCCACCCTCTCAGGGCTGACGAGAAATCTCACGGCGGGAGAGATGCTCTCCCAGGTCTATGAGATCCAGAGAGAGACAGGGGAGCGCGTCTCGCATGTGATCGTTATGGGGATGGGCGAGCCATTGGACAACTATGATAATCTGCTCGCGTTCATCCGCCTGCTCACTCACGAGAGAGGCCTTCATATCAGCCAGAGAAATATTACCGTGTCTACTTGCGGTATCGTGGAGCGGATCCGGGACCTGGCGGGGGAACATCTCCCCATCACACTGGCGGTCAGCCTCCACGCGCCGAATGACGAAATCCGGCGGCGGACGATGCCAGTGGCAAACCGGTATTCCATAGAGGAGATATTTGAGGCGTGCCGTGATTATTTCCGGGAGACCGGGCGCCGCATTACCTTTGAGTACAGCATGATCCGCGGGGTAAATGACCGGGAGAGGGACGCAAAAGAACTGGCTGGGCACTGTCTCTGGCTGGCAAAGCAGGGGGTGCAGTGCCACGTGAACCTCATACCACTGAATGAGGTGAGAGAGAGGGAGTGCCTGCGCTCCAGGGACGAAGATATCGACAGGTTTAAATTTGCACTTGAAAAATATCGAATACATGTTACTATAAGAAGAGAGATGGGGAGTGACATTGACGCTGCCTGCGGTCAGTTACGAAAGAAGTTTATGGACAGGACCGCTATCAATCCAGAGGAGGTCAAACTGTGAATACATTTTCTATAACAGATGCGGGACGTGTACGAACAAGTAATCAAGACCAGGTCTTTTGTGAAGAAAATGCAATTGGAGGTTGCCCGAATCTGTGCCTTGGGGCCGACGGAATGGGAGGCCACAAAGCAGGTGACACGGCATCAAAACTGTGCGTGAATGTTGTGTCAGAACAAATCCGTCTGTCGGATAAAGTGACGATGGTCGGTACATTTGAGCAGGCCATCAGGGAGGCCAACCGGGCCATCTATGAGATGTCTATGCAGCACAGAGAACTGCGGGGCATGGGCACGACGCTCGTCGGCGCGGCTGTGTCAAGAGAGACAGCCCTTGTTGTGAATATAGGCGATTCCCGCCTGTACCAGATGAGGGACAGCCTGAGGCAGATCACGGTGGATCACTCACTTGTAGAGGAGATGGTTCAGTCCGGCGAGATCCAGAAAGAGGAGATGCGCACACATCCGAATAAGAATATAATTACGCGGGCCCTGGGCACGGACACCGACGTCCGGCCGGACTGTTTTGAAATTGATGTAAAGGCAGGGGACGTGCTTTTGTTGTGTTCCGATGGTTTGACGAATATGTTGGACGATTTCATAATAGAAAAGATACTGCGCAGTAATTCAGAACATATCGAAGAGGCCGGGAAGATCCTGGTTGAACAGGCAAATGAGGCCGGTGGAAAAGATAATATCAGTGTCGTCCTGATTCAGGTTTAGTGAGGTAATGGAGGGAAAGAATGATTAATATCGGATCAATGATAGGTAACCGTTATGAGGTGATCGAAAAGATCGGGACCGGTGGCATGGCAAATGTTTACCGGGCCAAAGACCAACGGCTGAACCGGTTTGTTGCAGTGAAAGTATTAAAGACAGAATACAGTGAAGATACAAAATTTGTGACAAAATTCCGTCAGGAAGCCCAGGCGGTCGCCTGCCTCTCCCACCCCAATGTCGTGGGCGTGTATGACGTGGGCGAGGAAAACCAGATGCACTATATCGTGATGGAATTTATCGATGGTATCACGTTGAAAAAATATATAGAAAAGAAAGGCAAACTCTCTGTCCGGGAATCCGTGGGAATAAGTCTGCAGATTGCCAGCGGCCTTGAGGCGGCCCACACAAACAATATCATTCACCGCGACATCAAGCCGCAGAATATTTTGATCGCCAGGGATGGGACGGCGAAAGTGACAGACTTTGGCATCGCAAAGGCTGCCAGTTCGAATACGATCACAGCCAGTGCCATGGGCTCTGTGCACTATATCTCCCCGGAGCAGGCGAGAGGCGGGTTCAGCGATGAGAAGAGTGACATTTATTCTCTCGGTGTCAGTATGTATGAGATGCTGAGTGGCTCCCTTCCCTTTACGGGAGAGAGCGCGGTGGCGGTAGCGCTGGCGCATATCCAGGAGGACGCTGTCCCCCTTGCGGCTATTGATGCCACGATTCCGAGGGGCCTGAGCAATATCGTTGCCAAGTGTATGCAGAAAAAGACAGAGCTGCGCTATCCGACAGCGGCGGATCTGATCGCGGACATGAAAATGTTTCTGCAGGATCCCGCCGGGGAATATGGGATCATCAAGCCGCTGTACGAAAATTCAAAGACAATCTTTATTCCCAGCGGGGATGTGGATAAGATTAAAGCGGCGGCAGGTAAAGTTCCCGCCGAGGAGAAGAATGAGCTGGAGGAAGAAGAGGAATCATCCGATGGCGATGTGGATCCCAAACTGGAAAAAGCCCTGATCATTGGCAGCATTACGGTGGCGATTATCATAGGGGTCATCATTATCTATATGATCGGCAAGGTGATCGGTATATGGGGCGGCAGCAAAGTTGCCACGGCGAGCCCGACTCCGACTTCGTCAGAGTCGGCAGCGGAGGTCACTGCGACTCCCGAGGCTGCGGTCTCTGACGGGCAGACAACGGTGCCGGAGCTGAAAAATCTCACAAAGGATGCGGCTATCACGGAGCTGAACAATAATAAACTCCAGTACAAATTTACCGAGCAGGAGTCAGATACCGTGGAGAGCGGCAAAGTGATCGGCACAAATCCGGAAGAGGGTTCTTCTGTTGAGAAAAACACACAGGTTGAAGTATATATTAGTTCCGGGCCAAAGAAAGTCAGTCTGCCGAGTGTGACCTATCACACGGAGGACGATGCCAGGAGAATGCTTGAGGACGCCGGATTTACTGTGCAGACAGGTTCAGCCGTATTCAGTGATTCCGTTCCTTCCGGGCAGGTGGCTTACACGGATCCGAAAGGCGGTGCAAAGGTGCTTCCCGGCTCTTCTGTGACTCTCCATATCAGCAAGGGGGAGGAGAAAAAGAAGGGAGTCGTTCCCGACCTGATCGGAAAGACGAAGAAAGAGGCAAAGGCGGCATTGAAGGCTCAGGGGCTTGAGCTCGGTGCCGTGACGAGTGCATATTCAGAAAACGTAGAGAAAAACCGCGTATGCGTCCAGAGCAAACCGGAGGGGTCAGAACTGGATAAGGGGTCAAAAGTGGATGTGACGATCAGTCTCGGCGAGGAGCCAAGTTATTCCTATTACGGATCGGTCACGATTGACAACCCATTTGACTATGAGAGCGATCCGCCAGCGACATTTAAGTTTGTGCTGAGCCAGGATGGCAAGAGGACAACAATTAAAGAGGTTTCCCTGTCATACAGTGATTTTCCGTACAGCCTGGATAATGTAAAGGGTTCCAGCGAGTCGCAGGGTGATGTGATCGTCTATATGGATGGCAAATCCATTGGGACATCTTACAATATCACGTTCAAGAGAGTTGCCGACTGATGAGGGGAAAGATTATAAAAGGGATTGCCGGATTCTATTATGTCTGGTGTGAAGATGAAAAACTTTATGAGTGCAGGGCCAGGGGGGGATTCCGCAGGGACGGGGTTAAGCCGCTTGTCGGGGACAATGTGGAAATCCAGGTTCTGAGCGGGGAAAAAAAGCTCGGCAATATGGAACAGATACTTCCGAGGGCAAACGAGCTGATCCGCCCGGCTGTGGCAAATGTCGATCAGGCCATGATTATTTTTGCCATGGCGGATCCTGCGCCGAACCTGAATTTGCTGGATCGCTTTCTCGTCATGATGGAGTGGCAGAGAGTTGACACGGTCATCTGTTTCAGCAAACAGGATATCGTGCCTTTTGAGCGGGAGGAGGAGCTGCGGGAGGTGTACCGGCTGTGCAGCAACCGCGTCCTCGCAGTCAGCGCAAAAGAGAACACGGGAATGGAGCAGGTGATGGAGTGTCTCGCCGGAAAGACAACTGTGCTCGCGGGTCCGTCGGGGGTCGGCAAATCCAGTCTTTTGAACCGGATTTATCCTGAGGCGCAGTCGGAGACCGGCGCCATCAGCGAGAAGATCGGCAGGGGAAAACACACGACAAGGCATTCGGAGCTCTTTCATATCGGGAGCAATACATTTATATTTGATACGCCCGGTTTCAGTTCCCTGCAGCTGCCTGAGGTGCCAAAGGAAGAACTGAGCCGGTATTTCACAGAATTTGCGCCATATGAGAGGCAGTGCCGGTATTCCGGCTGCTCCCATATCAGTGAGCCGGGGTGTGTTGTCAAAGAAAAATTGGGGCAGGGAGCGATCTGCCGCAGCCGCTATGATAATTATGTGCAGATGTTTGGGGAATTAGCGGAGAGCAGCAAGAGAGTGAACACGGCGAGGAAAAAACGTATGTGAGGAGGTAAAAAATGACCTATAAGCTGTCACCATCGATTCTGGCGGCGGATGTGGCATGTCTTGGGGAGGCTGTCCGCATGATTGAGCAGGCCGGATCAGATTACGTACATATTGATGTTATGGATGGGGCTTTTGTGCCTAATATTTCTTTTGGTTTTCCTGTGGTGAGGGGGCTGCGGGAACATTCAAAGCTTTTTTTTGACGTGCACTTGATGATTCAGAATCCGGTCAGATATGTGGAGAGGTTTGCCAAGTCCGGTGCAGATGGCATCACAGTCCACGCAGAGGCCTGTGAGAGCCTGGAGGACACGGTGGACGCTATCTGCGGCCTGGGGAAAAAGGCGGGGGTCGCGATTAGCCCTCTCACCGGAGTGGAAGCGGTTCTTCCTGTGCTGGATAAAGTATCGATGGTTCTTGTCATGACGGTATACCCGGGATATGGCGGGCAGAAGATTATCCGGGAGACATTCGGGAAGATCCGGGAACTGCGCCGCATCATTACAGAGAGAAAACTGGATGTGGACATTGAGGTTGACGGCGGCATTGACTTCGGGAATATAGAGGAGGTCATGAACGAGGGGGCCAACGTCTTTGTGGCAGGCACAAAAGTGTTCCGGGGAGATATCATGGAAAATGTAAGACAGTTCAAAAATAAATTTGAGCGTTAAATGACAGATAAAGATGCCACGGTAGCAAGATACAGGAAAGGAGAATGGTTTGTCCGGGCTGGATATAAAAATGCTGAAACAGTCAGCGCTGAGCGGCGTGCTGATCGGAATAGGTGTAATCATAAATGTGTTGTCAGAAAATAAATATGTAGGGTCTATGCTGTTTAGTTTTGCACTTCTCACGATTATCCAGAACAGCCTGCCTCTGTATACGGGAAAGATTGGGTTTATAAGGGAAAATAAAATAACGGATCTGCTGCAGATCCTGCTGTTCAATCTGATCGGCTCCGCAGTGCCGGTACTCATGGTTATCGCGTGCAAAAAAGATCTGCATAAAGTCATGTATGGGGTGTCGTGCGCAAAATTTTCCAATAGTTTCTGGCAGCTGTTTTTGCTGGGGGCACTCTGCGGCGTGCTGATGTTTATTGCTGTGTACACAAAAGTACAGGTGATCACAGTATTTTGTATTATGATATTCATACTGTCCGGATTTGAGCACTGTATCGCGGATTTTCCGTATCTTGTGTTAAATTTTAACGCGGTAAATTTCTTTAAATTTGCGTGTATCGTGCTGGGCAATTCTGCCGGATCTATCGGCGCATATGAACTTATGGCGGGGAGAGGGAAAGATTCCATGAAGTGAAAGGAAGGTGTGGGATCTTTTATAAAACATTGAACTATAAAAATACGTAATGGGGGAACATACTAAAATGCAAAAGACACAGAATGGATTGGTATTTACAAATGATAATTGTATTGGGTGTAATAAATGTATCGCAGCATGCCCGGTTATTACGGCAAATAATGTCATAAAGCAGGGGGATGAGACACAGCGGATCGAGGTGGACGGGGATAAATGTATAGCTTGCGGAGCCTGTTTCGACGCCTGTGAACATGATGCGAGGGAATACCGGGATGACACAGAGGAGTTCTTTGCGGCGCTGGAAAGAGGAGAGAAGATCTCTGTGCTCTGGGCACCGGCTTTTGCGGCCAACTATCCCGGCGAGTATAAAAGGATTCTGGGCGGACTTAAAAAACTCGGGGTGAACCGGGTGATCAGCGTTAGTTTTGGGGCTGACATCACCACGTGGGGATATATTAAATATATCACAGAGCACAATTTCACAGGCGGGATTTCACAACCCTGTCCGGCAGTTGTAAATTATATTGAGCACTACATACCGGAGCTGATCCCCAGGCTTGTGCCGGTGCAGAGTCCGATGATGTGTGCGGCTATTTATGCAAAAAAATACCTTAACATCACGGATAAACTTGCTTTTATCAGTCCGTGCATCGCCAAGAAGAATGAAATAGAAGACCCGAAAAACCAGGGGTATGTGAGTTTTAATGTGACATTTAACCACTTGGTGGATTATGCGAAAAAATACAATGTGGGGGCAGAGCCGGCCGCCAATGAGATTGAGTATGGCCTCGGTTCGATCTACCCCATGCCCGGCGGCCTGAAAGAAAATGTGTACTGGTTCTGCGGGGAGGACGTGTTTATACGGCAGATTGAGGGAGAGAAGCACGCCTATGAGTTTTTGGAGGACTATAAGGAGCGGGTGCTGGCAGGAAAAGAGCTGCCATTTATGGTGGACGCCTTGAATTGTGCAAAGGGATGTATTTACGGAACCGGTGTGGAACAGGAAAAGACACAGAGTGACGATATCCTCTATGAGCTGCAGAAGATAAGAAAGCAGAGTAAGACGGGGAGAAAGGGCAGCGCGTGGCTGAAAAATGCCACACCAGCAAAGCGGCTGAAAAATCTGAACAGGCAGTTCGCACACCTTGACATAAAAGATTTTATGCGGGAATACACAGATAAGTCGGCAGGAAATGAGGTGCTCCGGCCGGATGAGCCGGAACTCCGTGAGATATTCGCCGATATGAAAAAAGAGAGTAAACAGGATCAACAGATCAACTGCAGTGCCTGCGGCTATCCGTCCTGTACTGATATGGCAACGGCTATTTTTAATCACTGCAACAATAAAGACAGCTGCATACATTACATAAAAGCCGTTGTGGAAGAGGAAAACGGCCGGATTCAGGAGTTCTCATCTGCTATGGAACAAAAGAATGAGGAGATTGTAAAGAGAAATGAAAAGGTTGCGGATATGGTGTCGGAGACAAATGAGGAATTTACTACATTGAATGACTCCATAAATGAGATGCTGGACGGAAATAACAGCAATGCGGAGGAGAGTACAAATATTAGTATGGCGATGATGGAAGTCGTGAGATTCTGTGATGATATGAAAGCCTCTTTTGCTGACATCAGTAAATTGCTGGTACAGCTGGGCGATAACAATGAGAGTATTACAGAGGTGTCATCACAGACAAACCTCCTCTCGCTGAATGCCTCCATTGAAGCGGCGCGGGCCGGGGAGATGGGAAAAGGATTTGCTGTAGTAGCAGAGGAAATCAGAAAATTAAGCGATATTACAAAGGGGGCGGCAGATGACAGCAGCCAGAATAAAGAGCAGATCGTGGATGCCATGGACAGACTCGTACACAATTCAGAGGATCTTATGAGTGTAGTGGACGATGTGAATATGCGGATCACCAATCTGGCGGCGAGCACAGAGGAGATCGCGGCATCTGCCAGTGTCATAAGCGGTGTGGCGGATGAACTCCACCAGAAATTTGAGAAGATAAAGGCACTGTGACCAGCAAAGTAGTGACAGAGAGAACATAAGTGCATATGCTCGAGGAAAGGGGGACAATGATCATGGAGAATAATTTTTGCTTTTTGAAAGGCGTTGTGGACTGCCATTCCGGGGTGATCCAGAACTGCAACAATATGAGAACGACAAAGTGCCCGCTGGAGGAGGAGAAAGAGAGTCAAAAAAGACAGAATTTCTGTTTTCTTAAAGGGTTAGTGGATTGCAGCGCGGGGTGTGTGCTCGACTGTAATAATAAGCGTGTGGAATCCTGCCCGAAGGAATAATTCTTTTAAAAGGGAAATAATCGTTATATACTATAAATAAAGTTTGAGAAATACTGGGAACGGAGAATTTTTCATGATTGTGACAGATAAATTGACAAAGCCATTAAAGGAAGCAAATTATCTCAATGTAGATAATACGGGGAGATACCGCCCAATCCTGCGTCTTTTTTATCTGAATTATGAGAAGATGAAATATTGGCTCTCTCAGGAAGACGTCTATGACGAGTTGAGAAAAGAGGCTTATTTTTCTGATTATACGTATGAACAATGCGGGCAGGATCTGTCCGTTTTGGTTTCATGGGGGAATCTGAATGCGATACAGGACACAAAGCGCGTGACGAGCCTATCGGAATTTAAGAACAGGAAATTTCAGTACCAGATGACAGAATATGCCGTGGAGATTGAGAGAATGGTTGTGCATCTCGAAAATCTTTTTGTGGAAGGAGCCTCGCTTGAGCCGGGGCTGTTAGAGCGCATATATATTCATTTGAGCAAGATGGAGGAGGTCAGCCGTCAGACGGATGAAAAAGTCTATGGATGGTGGAACGATCTGATCAATGATTTCTCAAGGCTCAATCAAAATTATAAGGATTATATGAGGACATTAAACAGCGCCCGCGCGGAGGAATTAATGAAGACACGGGAGTTTCTCGCTTTTAAAGACCATCTGGTGGAATACCTGCGCAGTTTTGTAAAAGGCCTGCAGGAAAATGTGATCCGGATCGAGGGATGCCTGAAAAATATTTCGGAGGTGGAATGCCGGAAAGTTCTGGAAAGAATAATTAGTTATGACTTATCAATTCCCCGGTTGGAGGTGGAAGTAAGGGAGGATCTGATCCGGGAAAAAATTGAGGGACGATGGACAAGTATTGTCGAGTGGTTTGTGGAACGGGGAGGAAAAGAGGCGGAAGCGGGCAGAGTGTTTGACGCCACGAATGAGATTATACGGAAGATTACCAGATACGCTGCACGGATCAGTGAACTGAGCAATATGGGGGCAAACCGCAGAGAGGAATATTATAAAGTGGCAAAGATGTTTCGCCGGTGTGTGGACATCAATGAGGCGCACTGTTTGTCCGCTAATGTGTTCGGGGCAGAGACGATTCTCCACATGCGGGGCGATTATCCAAGAGAGACCGACAGCATGAACAGTGGCGTTTACGATGAGGAGCCGGGTGTGGTCAATCTAAAGCCGAGAACGAGAGTATATCGGGAGAAAGCGGTTCGCACCGGAATCATTGACCGCTCAAAAGAAAAAGAAGAGATGCGGCGAAATGCGATCGCGCGGATGAAAAAGGAAAGAGAGTTACTTGACAGCTATATTGTGGATGGCTGCCTGGAATTTGAAAAACTTCCCATGCTAAAACCATATGTGCGGGATGTATTTCTGACCTGGCTGTCAAAAGCACTGGAACGCCAGGATTTCAGTTCCCAGACAGAGGATGGCAGAGTCTATGTTGTGGAAAGGGCAGGGGATAGATTTTGCGTGTTGAGATGTACAGACGGAGATTTTAAGATGCCGGCATACCGGATCCGATTTGATAAAGTGGAGAAATAAGCGAATGAATGCGTTAGAGATATTGTTGAGCCGGCGCTGGATTTTGAAAGCGGATGACCGGGATTTATATTATCAGGTAAAAGATCATTTATCAGATTATAAGAATTTTTTGAGCGAAAAATTAGGCTATCATGTTATCGTTAATCCCTATTTGATAAAATTAGAAAAGATACCTGCAAAAGCAGAGCCGTGGATGGGAATATCAGACTTCCATGAGACGGCAGAATATGTGTTTTTGTGTCTGATTCTGATGTATCTGGAAGAAAAGGAAGCAGGCGAACAGTTCACGCTGTCCGGAATAACCGATTATGTCCAGAGCCAGTGGCATGAGGATAAGATTGACTGGGCGGTCTACCGCACGCGCAGGCTGTTTGTCCGTGTGCTTAAATTCTGTGAAAAAAGCGGTTTGATCTGCGTGGTCGATGGAAATGAGGAGAGATTTGCCAAAGATACAGAGGCAGATGTGCTGTATGATAATACGGGGGCGTCCAGATATCTCATGAAAAATTTTACGAGAGATATATCCGGTTATCAGAATGTGAATGACTTTGAAAAAGAAGACTGGTTTGGGATGGATGAGGACCGCGGGATCATACGGCGGCAGCGGGTATACCGGCGGCTGTTGCTGTCGATGGGAATGTACCGTGATGAGGATACGGAAGAGGATTATTCGTATGTAAAAAATTTTCGCAATGTGATCCAGAATGATTTTTCGGAGATTTTGGCGTGTGATCTGCAGATTTACCGAAACGGTGTGTTTCTGGTTTTGGACTCGGACTGCCGGACAGGGCGTTGTTTCCCGGAGGATAAGACATTTTCGGATATTGCGCTGCTTTGCAGCAGGATTCTCGTGGAACGTGTGAAGTCAGGAGCTCTTGTGTGCGGGGTGGATGAGAAGATCCATATGTCGGATGAGGAATTCCGCTCTGTTCTCGAAGAGTGCAAGAGTAAGTATCAGAAAGGATTTCTCAAGACATACCGCGATATGACGATGGGTGAATTTTATGATGCGGCAAGTGGCTATATGGAGGAGTTAGGGCTGATCCGGCGGAATGGGGGACGAGTTTGTATTTATGCGGCAATGGGACGGCTGATTGGCTGTTTTCCCAAAGATTTCTGACAGGAGTGTGCGATGGCTAAGAGCAGATGGAAGATGAATAAGGTGGGTCTGGTTGACTTTTGGTATTATGATGAGCAGGAGTTTACATTTGCAGATGGGAGAATGCTGTTCCGGGGTTCAAACGGCTCCGGCAAGTCTGTCACGATGCAGAGCTTTATTCCACTCCTCTTAGACGGAAATATGCGCCCGGAGAGGCTTGACCCTTTTGGCTCGCGGGCGAGAAAGATGGACAACTATCTTCTGGAGGAGGATGACGGGCGGGAGGAGCGGACCGGCTATTTATATATGGAATTTAAGCGTATGGAATCCGAGACCTATGCGACAGTGGGGATCGGAGTGCGGGCGCGCAAAAATAAACCGCTGCAGTCCTGGTATTTTGGCATCACAGACGGCCGGCGGATCGGAGTGGATTTTTCGCTGTACAAAGATGTGCAGAATAAGATCGCCTATACTAAAACGGAACTCCGGAACCGGATTGCGGATGGCGGTTCTGTCATGGAGACACAAAGTGAATACATACAGTATGTAAATAATCTGATCTTTGGCTTCGAGTCATTGGAAGAGTACAAAGAGCTGATCAATCTTCTGATCCAGCTCCGGACTCCGAAGTTATCTAAGGATTTTAAACCGTCGATCATCAACGATATCCTGAGCCAGTCGCTGCAGCCGATGTCGGAGGACGACTTGCGCCCGGTATCAGAGGCCATCGAGAATATGGATCAATTAAAAGATCATCTGGATGAGCTGACGGACAGCCTGAAGGCGGCAAAGCAGATTGAGAAGGTCTATCGCCGCTACAATCAGCAGATGCTCTATGACAGAGCGGCAAAATACCGGGACAGCGAAAAAGCGTATGGCATGAAAGAGAAAGAAATCAGAAAATTGGAGGAATGGATTGTCTCAGAAAAACAGGAGCAGGAGTCGAGACGGAGAGAATATACAGCGCTGGAAGACGAACAGGAATTGGTGCAAAAGGAATATGACTCCCTGCGTGACAGTGACGCCGCTAAACTGAAAAATCGTTCGGTCGCCCTGGAGCAAGAGATCCGGGAAAACGAACAGGGGCTTTCGGAGATTGCCGCCCGCCTGGAGCGGAAAAAAGAAGATTACTCAGATAAAAATGAGAAATTGCGGGCCGCGGGGGCGGACAGGGAGACCTATTTTGCCTCTATGGAAGAAGATATGGAGGCGATGCAGGAATGCGTGGAAGAATTATCATTTGATGAAACGGATTTTCTGTGCAGGGAATTAAAGGAAGAAAGAGACGGGGAGTATGATTTCTCCTATCACACAAGGATGTTAAAGGAATACACATCCTGTGTGAAAAGTGGAGTGGAGATTCTGCAGGAAGAGAAAAAAATATCCGACCGTTATGATGATATGCTGCAGGAACTAGATGAGAAAAAAGAGAACCGGGAGGAGTGCGAGAGGCAGCTCCGGCTTTATGACAGGCAGCTGAGGGAGCAGAAAGGAGAACTGACAGAGTCGGTCTACAAATGGGAACGGCAGAATGTACAGTTTCACGTGGCGTCTGACCGCATGCAGGAAATTGCAAGGTTTATAGACCAATACAGCCACGGGGATGATTACTCGCAGGTCAGGGAGATTCTTTATCAGGAAAAAAATAGTCAGGATAAGCTGTTTCAGACGAAAGCGGACGAGTTTGAGCGGCTGCTTCTCCCGCTCAGAGTACAGAGAGAGGAATTAGAGGACGAAATCCGGCGGATGGAAGAAACCAGGGAACCGGAACCGGAGAGGACGAAAGAGGTCATCCGCAGCCGGGAGCGGCTGGCAGAGCAGGGGATTCCTGTTATGCCATTTTATAAAATGGTGGATTTTGATGGAGCTGTTCCTCAGGAAGTAAGAGACCGGGTGGAAGGTGCGCTGCATCATATGGGGATACTGGATGCGCTGATCGTGGGCGAGGAGTACCGCGAACAGGTATTGGAGCTGGACGATAAGTGCTGTGACCGCTATTTATTTGGAAATGTCCCGGAGATGGAACAGAATTTGACGAATATTATGCACATAGATCCGGCAGAGGATAATATTGTCGTCAATTTATTTGTGTCAGATATTATTTCTTCGATAGGGCTTGGCGAGGGCAGCGTGTCGCGGACGACCGGGGTTGATGCCAAAGGCCGTTACCGGATCGGGATACTCGAGGGGAATGTGGAGTCCGGTTACCGGTCTTCCTTTATTGGTGCGGCGGCACGGGAGAGATACCGTCAGGACAGGCTGGCAGAGCTTCGCGCGGAATCAGAGAAAATAGAAGAAGAGATGAGGCGCCAAAACGAGAGAATTGAGGAGATCAGGGTCTGCCGGAAACGGCTGGAAGAAGAACTTGAAACATTTCCGGGTGAAGAAGACATGAAAGTGGCGGCGAAAGACTATTTTGACCAGGACACACTTTTTCGCCAGGCGCGGGAAGAAGTGGCGCGGTATCAGTCGAAGGTGGCGGCAGTACTGGAAGAGCTGCGGGAAGTACAGGCCCGTGTACAAAAAGTCTGCGCTCCGGCGCATTTGGAAATCCGCCTGGATGTGTTTCAGGAAGCTGCGGATTCCCTGCATGAATATGAGAGGCAATATCAGAAACTGCAGAGGGATCATGGAATCTATATGGCGAAAGTCCAGATGGAACAGACGATGAAACTGGATCTGGAAGCATTAGACGCGGATCTGGATGACTTGAGATACCGTGATACACTTTTGAACCGACAGAAGATTCAAAATGAGACAGAGCTTGAGTCTGTCAAAAGGCAGATGGCATTGACGGATTATGAGACAATAAAAGAGCGGCTTGATTTTTGCGTCGGCCGCCTGCGCGAGATCCCGCTGCGCAGGGAGGAGTTGTCTGAGGAAATGGGTAGCCTGCGCACAGCGATGGAAAAGCACACGGAACAGAGGCTTGAGGAAACGGAGCAATTATTGAATCTGCGCGAGCGCAGAGAGTTTCGCAGGAAAATATTTGAGGGAGAATTTCAGCTCGGCTATGTGGCGGGTATATACCCGAAGACAGAAGAGCAGGCGGAATTGGCTGACCGGATATGCAGTGTCCTGTCCGATGAGGTAAAGAATAAGAGTGTGACGGCACTTACGGGAAACCTTCAGGAGGTTTTTCATCAGTATAAGGGTGAGTTGAACGAGTACCAGCCGATACTCTGCCCCCTGTTTGAAGATATGCAAAAGGAGGGGAGAGAAATTGGCGAAGAGGGAGTCCCGCGTCTGGATATTAAGGTAAAATATAAGGGGAGCCAGATTTCTTTTGCGGTATTTGTTGATAAACTCGAGAGTGACAGGGAGGATCTGTCCCATGTCCTCAGCGAGAGGGACCGGGAGCTTTTTGAGGATATATTGTCCAATACTGTCAGCAAAAGAATACGGGCGAGAATATACGAGAGCAGACAGTGGGTGGCGGGAATCAATGAGTTAATGGAATCTATGGATACGTCGAGCGGCCTGAAACTGAGTCTGAGATGGGCGAGCCGGAAGTCAGAAAAAGAAGGGCAGCTTGACACAAATGAATTAGTAGAGCTGCTTCTGAGCGATGCAGAGGTCCTCCGAAAAGAGGATATTGACAAGATTGCTGTCCACTTCCGCTCAAAAATAACTGAGGCGAGAGATGTCATGCAGGAGGACAATCAACTGCGCTCATTTTATGTCATAATGAAAGATATCCTCGATTACCGGAAGTGGTTTGAATTCCAGTTATTCTGCCAGAAGACCGGAGAGCGGAAAAGGGAGCTCACAGACCGTATATTTTTCACATTCAGTGGCGGGGAAAAGGCGATGTCTATGTATGTGCCGCTCTTTTCGGCTGTGGTCGCGAAGTACAAGGGCGCTGATGCGG
Source organism: uncultured Lachnospiraceae bacterium (assembly GCA_947631755.1). Taxonomy (GTDB): domain Bacteria; phylum Bacillota; class Clostridia; order Lachnospirales; family Lachnospiraceae; genus Eubacterium_F. The sequence goes on from CANRMO010000005.1 coordinate 21,330, forward strand.
ATGCTCCGAGGATCATTTCCCTCGATGAGGCGTTTGCCGGTGTGGATGAGATGAATATCCGGGATATGTTCCGCCTGATGGTAGTGCTTGAGTTTGATTTTATGATGAATTCACAGGTGCTCTGGGGAGATTATGAGACGGTTCCAAGCCTTGCTGTTTACCAGTTGCTGCGGCCCAATAATGTGAAGTATGTGACGGTGATCCCGTACTGGTGGAATGGGAGAGAACGGAAACTGGGAGAAAAACCGGAGGAGGAGAGCGGATGAAACAGACGTTACGAAAGGAGTGCGTGAAATATTTCCAGGCGCGCCCGGTTTATGATAGAGTATTTCGATTGATGAGGGAAAAGTATGCCAGCCTCGGCCATTTCGGAGGGAACATTGTCTTGAAGGATCTGACGGCGGAGGAACGGGAGCAGCTACAGGGGTTTTTCCGCAGGGAATTTTCTTCTGAAAAGGATGTGACAATCCCGTATGGATGGCTGGAGAAAGCCCGTACTTCGAGTAAGTTTTCCGAGCTGGCGTGGGAGGAGATCCTGGAGGCTTATTTCTCAGAAAAGTTATCCAGGAATAGAGATATCAGGGAAAAGGAGAGGAAAGAGCGCGAGAATTTTTTTGAGGAAATACTTTGTCTGTATCAGGAGAGAAAATCCGTATTACAGAAATGGCTGGGAGAGCTTCTTTCCGACCGCGCAATGGAGGGGCACAATTACATTGTGCGCCTGTATAATCAGGACCGGGAGGAGTTGAGACGTCTGTTGCTTTGCCTGGAGCGCCTCACAGCTCATTTGCCTGTGACGGACGGAAAAGAATGCACACTGCCGGTTTTTGCAGCGGAGCAGCTCGGAAATCCGCACGGACTGGATCATGGCACAAAAGAGGGCGGGTTATTATATTTATTTTTGAAGTGGAGATTTGGGGACGTCAGAACCGCTGGCATGAATAAGGCGGAATGCCGCCAGGTATTATTCATGCAGGCGGGGATATTAACGGATGAACTTTCGAACAACTGTATGGCATATGGAATTTGCGCAGAGACACTCCAGGGAAAATCCCATGAGGGAATTCTTGGGTTTTATCGGGAGAAACAGCCGGTCATATTGTCCTTAAAGACAATTCACGGGCTCAGGGAGATATACCCGGGAAAAACCAGTGATTGTATTTATGTCGTGGAGAATCCGGCAGTATTTAGCAATTTAGTGAACCGGTATCCAGAGAGGGCATTTATATGCGGCAATGGACAACTGCGTCTGGCTGTATGGAAAACGCTCGATTTGCTTGAGGGGAGTATCCAGATATATTATGCAGGAGATTTTGATCCGGAGGGACTGCTGATTGCCCAGAGGGTCTGGGAGCGATACGGGGACCGCGTGCATTTTTGGAAATATAGTGTAGATTATTACAATCAATATCAGTCGGGCCAGAAGATAGATGAGAGCCGCCTGAATTCTCTTCAAAGAGTAAAAATGCCGGAACTGCAGGAGATAAAAGCTGCGATGCTCCAGAGAAAGCGGGCTGTCTATCAGGAGTCTATGCTTGAGGTTTACCAATTATAATATTTGGGAATGGAATAACTGGAATTTGGAGGATTTAATTATGGGAACACAAATTAAAGAGGCCAAAAAGTCATATTATCTTATGTGTGAGAGAAAATGGATCTTTCATATATTGATTGTTGTCGCTGGATTTTTCGGGTCTTATACTTATTTACTCCGGGGAAATGTGTTTTGCAATGCACAGACAGGAAATGTAGTATTAATGGGAATGGCTCTCGGAGCAGAAAAATGGAAAGAGGCTCTTTATTATCTGATCCCGATTTCGGCATATCTTATGGGTGCATCTGTATCGGAACTGTTTCCCAACCCAATCAAGCACCATCTGCTGATACGCTGGGATACCCTCTTGATTGCAATAGAAATGTTGGTGGTACTGGGACTGGGCTTTATACCAGAATCAGCGCCGGTGCAGATTTCACAGGTGGCGATTAATTTTATTGCATCCATGCAGTATAATACGTTCCGCCAGGCAGAGGGAGTCCCTATGGCAACTACATTCGCCACAAATCATATAAGACAGATCGGAGTTGGCTTAGTAAAGGTAATCCGGCATTGGCGCACAAAAGATAAATCTCATCGGGAAAAGCTTTTGCAGCATTTTGAAATGCTGATATTTTTTCTTGCTGGTTCAGTTGCCGGGACAGTATTGTGCAAGCTTTTTGTCGGAAAAGCGATCTGGGCAACATTGGTTCCTTTAGGAGTGATACTCGGTACATTACTTTATGCGGATTTAATAGTGGAAAAAGATATGATGGAAAAGAAACCAGCAGGCCATTAATGCATTTTTAACAAATAATTAAGGTGGGGGGAATAGCCAGGGAATCCGATTGTCGAAAGAAATAATGAAAGCTGCTGGATTACTGGATATGTGCAGTGTGAAAAACTATCTTTACAATTACATAAATTGGTGTTATGATAAAACCAATCAGTTGGTAAGCAAGTATATCAAATAATTCTTAGGAAACAAATCTTATTTCTGACAATCAGTATTCTTGCTTAAATCCAAAGGGAACAATAAAAGGGCAGGGATATGAGAATTTAGACTTTGTTTGGAAGAAAAACATCATACATTTTCTGCCCGGTATAATAAGGGGGAAATGCATGGGTAAAAAAAGTGAGCCAACACGAGGAGAAACCAATGTTAACGTAATAAGAAACCAAAAAGATACTGTATTTCGAAAACTGTTTGAGAGAAAAGAAGAGCTTTTGTCTCTTTATAATGCAGTTAATGGAACGCGGTATGATAA